>CAYNVC010000097.1:2913-8812 GCA_964400615.1 uncultured Anaerolineales bacterium
GTCGGCGTGGGCGAGACAGGGGTGAGAGTCGGCGTCGGCGGGGTCTCGCTGGGAGTGGGCGAGAGAGTCGGGGTGGCGCTGGGGGTAAAAGTAGGCGTCCAGGTCAGCGTCGGCGTATTGGTCGGCAGTGGAGGCAAAAAGAGGGGTTGCCCGGCGTTGATCTGGTCGCCGGGCAGGCAATTGGCGTTCTTGATCGCCTCTACGGTGATTCCAAAACGGCGTGCGAGCGAAAAGAGAGTGTCGCCAGGCTGCACATAGTACCTGACCCAGGTGAGGGGCGGGCCGCAAAAAGTCGGTATCGGGGTGGGATAGAAAGTGGGCTGGGGGAAAAGAGTTGCGGTTGGAATGATGGTCGGCGAGGCAGCGGCCTCTGGCGACGACACCGGGGAGGCAGGTAGAGGCGTCGCAGAAGATAGAGGGGTGAACGTAGGCAGAAACAAGGTGGGCGAAGGTTGCAAGTCCTCTGCCTGAGTAGGCAGTGGACGCACGCCGTGGGCGTCGAGACGGCTCAACAGAAACCCGCCCAACAACGTCCCCACGCTGAGGAACGTGAGAACCAGGCCGCCGAGCAGTTGTCTTACGCCTCCCGGTAATTCACCCACTCTTACACCTCGGCCCGCTCTGGGTCAAGCCCCTGCTTTAGAACCATCTTGGGACGAGAGGGGGAGGATGAAACTGAACGTGCTCCCCGCTCCCATCTCGCTCTCCACCCAAATGCGCCCCCCGTTCGCCTCCACCAGGGCTTTGGCGATGGATAGCCCCACCCCGGTCTCGCCCAGGCCGTTGATGAGCGGGTTATCGGCCCGGTACAGACGTTGAAAGACCCGGCGTTGATCCTCCGCGGATATGCCTCCCCCCGTATCGGTGATCGAGACGAGCAAATAATCGGGCAACCCCTGTACCTGTTCGTCGTGCTCCTCCAATTGGGCGCTGACCAGGATTTGGGTTTCGGGCCTGGAGCACTGTGAGGCGTTGGACAGGAGGTTTAGCACGATTTGATAGAGGCTGTCCCGATCCGCGTGCACCGGGGGGAGCGCGGGCGGCATATCGAGCTGCACGGTCAACAGCCGCTCGCCAAATTCGACTGACAGGGACATGATCGCGTCCTCGACGACGCTGACGATGTCAACCGGTTCGGGCGAGAGCAGGACGTGTCCGGTGTCTATGGTCGTGACCCGGATCAAATCGTTGAGCAGCCTCCCCATGCGCTCGATGTTGGCCTGGACGCGAAGCAGGAACTGGCGCTGCATCTCGCCCAGGATACCAACCGTCTCGCCCAGCAACAAATCCGTGTAGCCGGTGATAGAGGTCATCGGCGTGCGCAGCTCGTTGATCAGCGACGCCACCATCTCGGTTTGGAGCGTTCCCGCTTCCTCCTCAGGGTAGAACATGACGGCCAGCACCCCCGGTGTACCGGTGCCGCCCGGCAGGCGAGTTAACTCCGCCCGCACCATCCGCTTGCCTATGTCGAGGGTTACAGTGTTGGCTTCACCGGCCTGGGTGTCTGCACGCAGGAGGTTATCTATCGCCTGTCCCCACAGGGGTTCGTCGAACAAGGCCGCCAGCGGCGTGCCCGCCAGTATGGAGCGGGATTTGCCTATGAGCTGCTGGGCACCCTGGCTGACCATGATGATGTTGCCCTGCTCGTCGCCCAGCAGCGTGCCTCCCAGCTTGCCCCTGGTTATCTGTTCAGTCGAGGCCAGGGCCACGGCCTGCCCCTGGGTCTCTTCAAGTTCGGCCTTGATCTCGACCAGTTGTTTCTGCAATTCGTCCCGCGAGCGGGCAAGTTGCTCCGCCTTTTCCTTCCACTCGGCCAACGCCTCTGCCTGGCTCTGCGCCTCCTGGATGCCGGTTTGCACCTGCTTTAATTGCTGTTCCAGGTCATCACGTGAGCGGGCAAGTTGTTCCGCTTTCTCCTTCCACTCGACCGACGTCTTTTCCTGGCTCTGCGCTTTTTTGAGTTCGGCCTGCACATTCGCCAACTGTATTTGCAGGTCGTCTTTGGAGTGGGCGAGTTGTTCCGCTTTCCGCTTCCATTCCGTCAACTCGGACTCGAGCGCAGCGCGAGCCTCGGCCAATTCGTGTATCTCTGCCTGCCAGATGGCCGCTTCGGCCTCGGATTGATCCTGAACGGCTTTGTGCTCCTGCAGGCGCAGCCTGGTAGCCAACTCTCCGGCGTACTGACGCTGGCGGGCAAGTTCTTCTTCCAACTCGCTCGCCCGCTGGGCCAGACGCCTGGCCTCGCCGAGCGCTTTTTGCAGTTCGGCGCTGCGGTCAAAGGCAGCGCGGCGGCGGGCACTGATCAGTGAGGCGGTGATCGCCGCCCCCACGGCCTGGGTGATCTGCTCGTCCTGCCGGGTCCAGGGTTGCTGAGAGACGTGATTACCGAGCAATATCAAACCGAGCGCGGTTTCCCCGTCGGTCAGGGGCTGGAGCAGCAGCGGGCCGGGCCGCTCAAAGCCCAGTTTGTTGTATAGAGCGGCGATTGATGGATCCTGGCGCACCGGGCGAGCACGCTGCAACTCGGAGGTCTGGAGAGCGGTCGCCAACGCGGGATAGCTGGCGAGGCGCAGTTTCAACTCTGGCTGTGTGAACGCCGCGCCGGTCGAGGGATGGATGGCGACGATGCGTATACCTGGGGGTGGTTCCGTGGTCGAAAGGCCAATGGCGACCATGTCGGCTCCCAGTGCGCGGGCGACGGCGGAGGCAGCCAGCCCCAGCGCGGCCTCGACGTCGCGGGCCGTCTCGATGCGCCGGGCTGCTCTGAGAATGCTGATCAAACTCGCGGCCGTCTCACCGCCGCTGGCGACAGGCGACTTGAGCGCACGGCGGTAGGTGAGGCTCGCCAGCAGCGGCAGCGCGACCAACGTAGCTGCCCGCACCCACCCGGCGGTGTGGGATTTCTCGAGCGGAAAGGCCGGAAAGATAAATTGGAGGACGTGACCGGCGAGCCAGACGACGAACAGGCAGGCGACCAGCCCCCAGTCCCCTTTGCGCCAGAGCAGGCTGGCAAAGAGAGCCAACAGGAGTATCCCCATATCGGCGATCTCCCACACCGTCTCCTGCCAGTAGCCGTCGTAGGCGATGGATTGCGCCTCGGCCTGGGGCCAGAGAGAGGCAAAGGCCGCATAGACTCCCAACAATATCAGGAGAGTGAGGATCAGAAACGCCGTTCCCAGCCGCTCGTGGCGCTCTATGATTGGCAGAAACGCCCAAACGGCCAGCAGCAGCGTGACGATGTCGAGGAAACGCTCCAGGGGAGGCAGAATGACGTTAGCCGACACCAGACCGGTCAGGTCGAGCACGGCGACGGACATCAACGCCATCCGCGTCAGCGCCAGCCCCACCCCGGCCACCAACAGCCGCGTGGCTGCCGGGTCGCGGCGCTGCCGGTTCCAGTGCCCAAACGCGATCCCCAGGATGAGGTAGATGGCGAACAGAGTCACCAGATGGTAGACCAGGCTGCCGTTTGGCGAGGTCAGCAACTCTATCAGGCTCTCGGCGAAATGTTGTACGAGCGACATAATTCCTCTTACGTTAGACGCCTGGATTGTACACCAGACAAGTCTGTAGAGCAAATTGCCAACTTGGCCTACTCTCCGCTCTGCTGGGTGCGTCTGACGGGCACGAGCAGCGTGAACTTGCTCCCCGCGCCCAGCGTGCTCTCCAGCCACACCCGCCCGCCGTGCGCCCCGATCAGCGATTTGACGATGGAAAGCCCCACCCCCAGACCGCTGGTCTCGACGGCCAACGGGTTGGTGGGACGGTAAAAACGCTCCCAGATGCGGGTTCTCTCCTCGTCCGAGATACCGATGCCGGTATCCTCGACCCAAATGGCGCAGTGCGCCGTCTCCTGCTCGCTCTCGGCCGGCAAGAGATAATCGCCGACGGTGATGCGCCCGCCGGAATAGGTGAACTTGATCGCGTTGCTGATCAAATTGTCCAGCACCTGGCGCATTCGTGCCGGATCGGCCTCGATCAGGGGCAAATCATCCGCCAGTTCCAGGTGAATTTCCAAATGTTGCGCTTTGATCTGGCCCTGGAACGCCCGCACGACCTGCTCGATGAGCGAATTTATGTCCATCTCTTTGTAATCCAGTTGGACGAGACCTTTTTCGAGCTGGGCAACGGCGATGAGGTTATCGGACAGGCTGGTCATGCGCAGCGCGTTATCGCGGATGACGTTGATAAAGTGAGATTGGGCACTGTCCATAGCCCCGACCATTCCCCCGGTGAGAGCCTCGGCGTACCCCCGGATGGCAGTGAGGGGAGTGCGCAACTCGTGAGAGATGGCAGTGATGAACTCACTCTTGGCCCGTTCGGCCTCGGTCTCTTTGGTCACGTCCCGCAGCACGGCCACAGCCCCCAGTTGATCGCCGGCGGGAGTCAGGACGGGGGCGGCGTTGATGTGCACGATCTTGCCTTCCACCTCGAACATCGTCTCGATTGGAGTTCTGGATCGAGTGAGTGCTTTCCAATTAGCGTTCGAGCCAAACTCGATCTCGCCCACCAGATGCTTGAGCGGCCGCCCCACGATGCGCGTGCGCGGCGCTCCCAGGATGCGCTCGGCCGCGGCATTGACGCCGGTGACGCGCCCCGCGCTGTCGCTGACGATCACACCTTCGGCGATGCTCTCCAAAATAGCAGCTCTCCGCCGCACCTCCTCCTCTTGCAATTGCAGCAGTTCGGCCAATTGGCTTGCCTGAGCCTTCAGCCCGCGATAGAGACCGGCGTTCTCCAACGTAGCCGAAACCTGTGCCGCTATACTCTGGCACAGCCGGCCCTCGTTCGGCTCAAAGTGGCGCTGGCTGTGATTGTTCCCCACGACCAGCACACCCAGGCCACGCCGCTGGCGAAAAAGTGGCTGTATGATTGTCGGCCCGGCCTGCTTGCTGCCGAGCGCCTCATAGAGGGCCTGCAAGCGCGGATTTTCGGCCTCGACGTTGAGAATCAACTGCTTGCGCCGCTGCAACACGTAGGCGAGCGAGGGTTGTTCCTCAATGGGAAGAACGGGCTGCCTGACCGGCTGGTTCTTGCGTTGCAGGTGGGCGTATTGGGCAGCCAATTGGATGCCATCCTCCTGGTCTGGGGTAATCAGAAAAATGGCGCACAGATCCGCGTTCAGGGTCATTGTGATGCTCTCGACCACCTTTTGGAGAATCGTGTCCAGGTCGAGTGAGCCGCCGAGGATGCGGCTGATCTCGACGAGAAAATGCAGCTCCCGCGCCTGACGCAGCGATTCCTCGCTCATAGATTGCAGCTCGTGGCGGTAGGCCCACATATCTTGCAGAGCGGTGCGATAGACGGCGACGGCAAAGAGCGGATAGCCCAACAAGTGGATAAAGCGCCCCCAGCCAACCAGGTCATACGCTTCGATGTTCAGTTCGTGGATGGTCAAGGTCAGAGCGCCAGCGACCAGGAGCACAAACCCCACTCCCAGGACGATAAAACCAATCGCGGGCAGAGTCTGCCTTTCCCCCTGGGGGTGCAACAGCAGAATGAGAGCCGGCGCCAGGGCCAGCGACAAATCCACCACGAACCAAAAGGTCTGTTGCCAAAAGGAAATGTACAAGAGGTTGGGATAATGCGCCAGAGTCGCACGCCAGGACGGCAGAAAGGTAACGCTGCACAAGAACGCCAGGCCGAGACCGGCGATCAAATACGCTCTTTCGGCCCGCCGGCTGAGGACGGGGGAGAGAAAGGCCCACCCCAAAACCGTGAGGCTGGCGACCTCTATGCCGCCGAGGAACGGGGCAATCAGGGCCGGAACATTTGCGTCCGAAACACCGAGCCAGGGTTCAGTCAACAACAGAGGGAGGCGCAACACGACCAACCCGCCAAAGGCCCACAGGATGCGACGATGGTCGGGGTTGCCGGTGTGCCGCCACTCGATCAGGGC
>CAYNVC010000098.1:0-5048 GCA_964400615.1 uncultured Anaerolineales bacterium
GTGCCCGTGTTGGGCCTACCCGGCAACCCGGTCTCGGTCATGGTCTCCTTCGAGATGTTCGCCCGCCCGGCCATCCTCAAGATGCTGGGGGTGAGCGACCGGCAGCGGCCCACGGTGGAGGCCACGCTGCTGGACGGAATCGAGCACAAGGACGAGCGGCGTCACTATGTGCGCGTCCACCTCGAGTGGCACGCGGGCGAGTACCGCGCCCATCTCACCGGCGGTCAGGGATCGGGCATTCTCGGCTCGATGGTCAAGGCGAACGGGCTGGCGATCATCCCGGAGGATTGGGATCACGCCCCGGCCGGCGTGCGGGTGCAGGTGGTGATGATCAATGACCAATGATCAATGACAAATGACAAATGATCAATGACCAATGATCAATGACCAATGACAAATGACCAATGACAAATGACAAATTGCACCAATGCCGCCAGATGCGCTAACCCGGCAGAGAACCCCGGTTTTTCGAGGCAGGTGTTACCCGGCCTCTTTTTCCCCGTCAGAGTCGCCAAGCAGAATCTGACGTGTCTCGGCCACACAATTGCGGTCGGCAAAAATGAGCAATTTGTCGTTGCTCTGCAATCTGGTATCGCCCCTGGGGATACATAGCCTGCGTCCCCGGCGCACCGAAACGATGAGGCAATCTTGGGGCAGGCTGATTTGGCTGATTTGTTTTCCCACGACCGGTGACTCGGCGACAAGTTCGATGTGATCGAAAATAGTGCTATCCAGGCGACCCAACCGCTCGACTTCGGCACGGTGTTGATGGTGCGCCCGCTTTGTGATGGCGCGGGTGTAAGCGCGGACAATGTCTCCGCGCCGCAACAGTCCCACCAGCTTGCGCGATCCTTCCATCTCCAACACCGGCAGCCGCCCCATATCGTGGAACCCCAGCAGACGCAGCGCTTTCCACATCATATCGTAGGGATAGACTACCAATAAATCCTCCGTGGTGGCGATGTCGGCCACCGTTTTTCCCTCGAGCGATCCCTGCGCCTTTGCTCGCTCCAAATCTTGCAGACTGACCACTCCTAACAGGTTCCACTCGTCGTCTACCACCGGGAACCCGTGATGGTGAGTGTGCTCGAACTCTGTCGCCAGCTCTTCCAGGGGCATGTCCATAAAAACCACGTCTACGTCGGTGGTCATAGCCTCGCCAACCGTCACGTTCTGCATCACGTCAATGTCTTGTCCCTGGTCCAGGTGAATACCACGGCGAGCCAATTTGAGTGTGTAAATTGACTCGCGGCTGATGATGCGTGAGACCATGGTGCTCATCACCGTCGCCAGCATCAGCGGCAGGATGATCCGGTAGTCGTTGGTCATCTCGAACAGGATGAGGATGGCCGTCACCGGCGCGTGAGCGGCTCCGGCAAAGAAGGCCGACATTCCAACCAGCGCGTATGCCTCTGGGGGAGCGGTGATGGTAGGGAAAAGATAGTTCGCTGCCCGCCCAAAGACACCTCCCATCATCGCGCCCATAAAGAGCGAGGGGGCAAAAATGCCTCCCGATCCGCCGGAGCCGAGGGTGATGATCGTGGTCAACAGCTTGGCTACAAAGAGCGCCAGTGCCACCTGAACCGCCAACTGCCCAAACAGTATCTGGCTGATGCTCTCGTATCCGACGCCAAAGGCACGGGGAAATCCGTCTATCTTGGCCGAAAAGATACCTACCGCTCCCAGCGCCAGGCCACCGAGCACCGGTTTGAGTGCTTCGGGAAAGCGCAGGCCATCCCACAGATCTTCGGAAAGGTAAAGCAGCCTGGTGAAAGCGACAGCGCCAAAAGCTGCCAGCACACCCATCAGAGTGTACAGCAACAGCTCCCACGGGCTGACCATCGTGTAGCCGGGCACGGCAAAAGCCCGCCCGTCTCCCATAAAGATGTGCGCGACGACGTCGGCGGTGACGGCGGAGATGACCACCGCTCCAAAGTAGAGGACGTGAAGCTGGCCCAGGATTATCTCCAGGGCGAACATGGCCCCGGCGATGGGGGCGTTAAAGGTAGCCGAGATGCCGGCCGCCGCACCGCAGGCCACCAGGTTGCGGATTCGTTCGTCGGAGAGTTTGAGCGCCTGGCCGATGGTCGAACCGAGCGCCGAACCGATCTGGGCAATTGGCCCCTCGCGTCCCACCGAACCGCCGACCCCGATGCAAATGGCCGAGGCCAATGATTTGATGACCGCTACCCGCGGCCGGATGCGTCCGCCGCGCAGCGCCACGGCCTCCATCACCTCCGGCACGCCGTGGCCCTTGGCCTCGCGGGCAAAGTAGTAGATGAGCGGGCCAAAGATGGCTCCGCCCAGGGCGGGGATGATGAGCAGGTGATAGGGGGCAATCCCCGCCAGCAACCCGCCCAGTCCATCGTAAGCCAGTGTCTGCATACTGTTGATGAGCCAGCGGAAGATGACTGCTCCCACCCCGCCACCAGCGCCTACCACCAGGGCGGTGAATATGATGACCCCCGACTCGGACACGCCGTGTTGGTCTAACCAATGCGTCAATCTCTGTCCCCACCGTTGGGCAAACTTGTTCTTAAAAGATAAAGACATGTCGTTACTTTCCCTCTCTAGTTGATTTTTGTTTGGCAAATGTTAGAAACCAGGCTTTTGGGGAAAAACCTGGTTTCTAGGGCGAACACCTTGCCATTATAGCTCAATGACGATATTCGTCAAACGTTACCAATTTGCACATCCTGGCGAGGAGAGTATAATCTGCTCGGAGTGCCGTGTATGACCAACTCGGATCAGATCACCACGCTGTTGCAGGCCGGGATAGCCGCAGCTCAGGAGAAGCGCAATGAGCAGGCTCGCCAGGCACTGCTCCGGGTCGTAGAACTGGACGAGCGCAACGAACAAGCCTGGCTGTGGTTGAGCGGGGTGGTCGAGACCCTCGACGAGCGACGTATCTGCCTGGAGAACGTGCTGACGCTCAATCCTGATAATTCTCACGCTCAGGCGGGTTTGCGCTGGCTCGACCAGCAAGCGCCCGCGCCGTCTTCCACGTCGGACCGCTGCCCCCGTTGCGGCTCCTCCCTCCCTCAATCCGGCTCGACCTGTCCCAATTGCGGGCAAATCCTCATCGTCGCCTGCCCCGGCTGCGGGGAGTACGTCCAGGTGCAGGAGCCGGCCTGCCCTTACTGCGGTCAGCCGTTGGGAGATTTTGACACCGGGGCGCACTACTACATCGGCCTGGCCCAGGCGTACCTGGAGCAGCAAAAAGGCGCTCTGGCGCGAGAGGCAATTGACCGGGCAGAGGCGGCGGCGGGTGACGATGTGCAGATGCTGAAACGGGTTGCGGCTTTGCACGAGGAAATGAACGCCACCGATATGGCTATCGCGGTATACAGACGTGCCATCGAGCGCGATCCCGAGGAGGCGACGCTCTACGCCCACCTGGGGGCGATCTACCGCCGGCGCTCGATGCCGGGCGAGGCGCTCGAAATGTACAAACTGGCGGCGCAGCGGGCCGGCGACGACGCGGCGATCCTCTACGAGTTGGCCGACCTGTACAACGAGGAGCACGGCGCAACGCCCCAGGTCTTGAAACTCTTGGAGCGGGCCGTGCGCCTGAACCCAGGGCACGCCCCGGCCCATTTTCTGCTGGGGAACCTGTACCTGGGTCAGGGACAGGGGCAGCGGGCGATCTCGCATTACGAGCGTGCCAGTGAATTTGCCCCTCCTGACTCGCTGCTCAAACGGGACGCCCGCCGCGAACTGCTCAGACTGCGCCCCCCTATGCCCAAACAGGCCCAGGGCTGGGGGGAGACATTGCGCTTGATGACCGGGCTGATGCTTCCTCCGCTGCTGGCGGCGCTGGTCAACGCCAGGCTCGTCCCCTGGGAGATCAGCCTGCCGGCCTGGGGTGCGCTGGCGCTGGCGACTGTGGGCGCTTACCTGTTGGTCTGCGCCACCGACGTGACCCGTAACCCGGCGATGCGCTCCCTCTTTGGCGCGGCTGGTGTGGCGGAGCGCAGGCACAAAGCTCTGGTGGGACTGCCGGGTATGTTGTTGTGGGCCGTCGCGTTGGGTTTGATTCTGGGGAGGGTGTAGGAAGCGATGGCGTTGACGTTCCTTTTTCTGTTTCTGGATTTTTTATTCTCGCTCGTTTTCCTGCTGCCGATCCAGGACCGGCGGGGACGCTACCGCAGCTTTCCGCTTATGACGTTGGGGCTGGTGTTGCTCAACGTTGTCATCCACGTCTCATTTTACTATTTGTTGCCGTACTGGATCGGCGAGGATGCCTGGCTCGCGCTGCGGATGAGTTTGTTGCTCTTGCCACCCGCCATCCTGGAAGGGACGGGACTTGGGGCGCTGAGTATGATCACCAGCGCGTTCTTGCACGCCGGTTGGGCGCACCTGGTAGGCAATATGCTCTTTCTCTGGTTCTTTGGACGCAAGCTGGAGGACGTGCTGGGGCCGGCCAGATTTGGGCTTTTTTACCTGGTGTGCGCGTTTGTGTCCGGCATAGTCAGTGTGATAAGCGGTATGGCTTTGCCCATTACCGGCACGATACCGTCCCTGGGCGCCAGTGGGGCGATCATGGGGGTCGTGGCAGCCTACATGTTCCTGTATCCCGATGAACGCATTCGCACGCTCGTGATGCTGGTGATCATTCCGATACCCTTTACGCTGCAAGTGCCGGCCTGGGTGTTTATTCTCTACAATATAGCCGGTAATTTTGTGCGTGGCTGGTTGGAGCAAAAGGCCGAGGCGATGGGGGTCATCTACAGTCTCGTCGGTTCGTTCGCCCACCTGGGCGGAGTGATGGCTGGGTTGACTTTGCTCTACTTTTTTCTGCCCGCCGAACTCGTTCACTATCGCTACCACGTCGGTGAGAGGCCCTGACGTGCCCTACATTTCGTAGCGCAAGTTGGTAACTTGCGGTGTGGCAAGTTGACAACTTGCCCTACCTTTCGTAGCGCAAGTTGGTAACTGGCGGCGTGGCAAGTTGACAACTTGCCCTACATTTCGTAGCGCAAGTTGGTAACTGGCGGCGTGGCAAGTTGACAACTTGCCCTACCTTCGTAGCGCAAGTTGGTAACTTG
>CAYNVC010000098.1:5148-7142 GCA_964400615.1 uncultured Anaerolineales bacterium
CCTTCGTAGCGCAAGTTGGTAACTTGCGGTGTGGCAAGTTGACAACTTGCCCTACCTTTCGTAGCGCAAGTTGGTAACTGGCGGCGTGGCAAGTTGACAACTTGCCCTACATTTCGTAGCGCAAGTTGGTAACTGGCGGCGTGGCAAGTTGTCAACTTGGCCTACCGGCGCACTAACACGTACCGCCCGCGCGTGGTGGCCGACGTGGCGGTGTAGAGGTAGGTCGCCGGGCCGACGATGACCAGGTCGCCGTGGCCGATGCCCCAGTTGTTCACCAGTCCCATAATCACCGGGTTGGCGGGGTACTTTTCCCACGGGCCATCGAGCGCCGGCCCCACGCTGCGGGCGAACCCCAGCCCGAACTGGTCGTCCACGACGGTGGGGTTGCTGGGGCCGCGCACGCCCTCGTATGCCATATAGTAATGGTCGCCCACGCGCACCACGTCGGCCGAGGAGATGGTGCGGAACTCGAAATAGGGGTTGGCCTCCGCCCCCAGCGCGTCTAACGGCCCGTACCCCAGTTCCGCCCCAAAGAGCGGGTTGGCGGCGCACTCGTGCAACCCCCCGGCCCCGGCGTACTTGTCGCCCAGGTAACAGCCCATGTGTCCCGGGTCCCGTCCCAGCCCGACAAAGACATAGAGCAGGTTCCCCTCGACATAGATGCCCGGCGGCGCACCCACCAGACAGTTGCCGTACTCGGCCTCGTTGTAGATGTTGGGGTGCTCGCCGATGGATTCCGCCCCGGTGCACGTTCCGGGTTCGGCCTGCCACTGCCCGGTGCCGGGCACGTGTGCCTCACCTGACCAGTTGACCCCGTCGGTGGAGGTGCGCATAAAAGCGCCTGCCCCCCACTCGTAGACCATATATGCCCGGCCCGGCTCGAAAAAGACGCGCGGGTACTGTTGCTGCTGGGTATGGTCGGCGGGAGTGCAGGGACAGGCGCGGCAGGGAAAGAGACAGACGGGATTTTCCAGCGCAAAGTGCAGCCCGCCGTCGTGGCTCTTCCACAGCGTGACGCAGCCGGGGAAGGGGGCCGGGTCGCCGCACGAATCCACCACCCCGGCCGATTGGTGACTGGCGTGCAGGTAGGCCCAGAACTCGGCCCCGCCCCGGTAGACCGTGTCCGATTCGCCCACCGGCAACCCCACGTCGTAAGCCTCCAGCGCCCACTCGGCGCTTCCGGCCCAAAAGTCGTCCAGCGTGGCGAACTCGCGCCCCGGCGGTGGAACGGGGGAGAAAGCAACCGGTGTGGCGGTCGGCGGTGGGGCGGCGGTGGCGGTTGGGGGGGGCGGGGACGTGGGCAGCGGTGGCCGGGTTGGGGTCGGAGTTGGAGATGGGGTAGTGGTCGGTGTTGGCGTGGGTGTGGCGGTCGGCGGCAAAGTGAGCGTGGGTGTGATAGTGGGTGTGGCGGTCGGCGCGGGTGTGGCGGTCGGTGTGGATGTGATAGTGGGTGTGTGGGTCGGTGTGGGTGTGGTGAGGGGAGCACATCCCGCGCCCGCGAGTAGAGCGAACAGACTCGAGAGTAGAGCAATTTTGGAAAAAAGAGGGTCGAATTGACGTTGCATATCACAGAAACTCCGTGTGGTGGTGGCTGGAATAGTTGCCCCTGCCGCCTGACCTGGGAAGCAGGGCTGTTCGATTCTAAACGGACGACTCCAAATTTTAGCTCCCGCCCTGGCGCACGAGGGTAGGACGCAGACGAACGCAGAAAACGCTGTCTTTCGAACGCAGAAAACACTGCTTTTCCCCTGTCACCCGATCTGCGTCGTCTGCGTTCGTCTGCGTCCAGCCGGGGGCGTTAGATTAGGACGCAGACGAACGCAGAAAACGCTGTCTTTCGAACGCAGAAAACACTGCTTTTCCCCTGTCACCCGATCTGCGTCGTCTGCGTTCGTCTGCGTCCAGCCGGGGGCGTTAGATTAGGACGCAGACGAACGCTGAAAACGCTGTCTTTCGAACGCAGAAAACACTGCTTTTCCCCTGTCACCCGATCT
>CAYNVC010000098.1:7242-8804 GCA_964400615.1 uncultured Anaerolineales bacterium
CGTCCAGCCGGGGGCGTTAGATTAGGACGCAGACGAACGCTGAAAACGCTGTCTTGCGAACGCTGAAAACGCAGTTTTTTCCCTGTCACCCGATCTGCGTCCAACCGCCTGACCTGGGGGCCAAGTGTAACGCAGGAACGAGCAATGGTCAAGTTGCAGCGAAAATACTGCCAACCCTCACTTGTCGAATGTCACATTTATGCGTATACTTGTACAGTGCGAACGCGGCAGAGCCGTGAATCCTGAGAAAGGCGAGTGATAAATATGCAGATTGGAATTCGTCGTGAAGATAAAAGTGTCTGGGAACGGCGCGTGCCCATCGTCCCGGAGCACGCCCGTCAATTAAAGGAAGAGTATGGCATCCAGGTGTGGGTGCAACCCTCGGAAACTCGTGCTTTCCGGGAGGAAGAGTTCACGCGGGCCGGTGTGCGGGTCGAGGAGGATCTGTCCCCTTGCCCGGTCATTTTCGGCGTCAAAGAGATTCCCATCTCCCTGTTCCAGCCGGATCACGCCTACGTGTTCTTTTCTCACGTCATCAAGGGACAATCGTACAACATGCCCATGCTCGCCAAAATACTCGAACTGGGCTGCACGTTGATTGATTACGAAAAAGTGACCGACGAGCGCGGGCGGCGGTTGATATTTTTCGGTCGCCAGGCCGGGCAGGCGGGGATGATCAACACTCTCTGGGCGTTGGGGCAGCGGTTGGAGCGGAAAGGCATCCCCAATCCTTTCGGCGACCTGCGCCAGACCCGCCACTATCACGACCTGGCCGCAGCAAAGGCGGCGGTAGCGGCGGTTGGGGAGCGAATCGCGCGGGAGGGGCTGCCGGAGCAGATCACGCCCCTCATCTGCGGCTTTGCCGGATACGGGAACGTCTTTCGCGGGGCCAACGAGATCATCGAACTATTGCCGGTGCAAGAGATAGAACCGCGCCAGGTGGCCGCCGTGGCCCAGTCCACCGCCTATGCCCGCGACGTGGTGTACAAGGTGGTGTTCAAGGAAGAGCACACGGTCGAGCCAATCTCTCCCAAAGATGAATTCGAGTTGCAGGACTATTACGACCACCCGGAAAGGTATCGCGGCACATTCAATACCTACCTGCCCTACCTGACCGCGCTGGTCAACTGCACTTACTGGGAGGCCAAATACCCGCGCCTGGTGACAAAGGCAGACCTGAAGCGACTGTTCGGGGCCGGAGAGCCGCGCTTGCAGGTCATCGGCGACATCAGTTGTGACATCGAAGGGGCCATCGAGAGCACGGTCGAGTGCACCGAACCGGGCGAGCCTGTTTTCGTCTACGATCCATTCAGCGCCCACGCGACCGCAGGGTTCGAGGGAGAGGGGCTTTTGATAATGGCCGTGGATATTCTGCCCAGCGAGTTGCCGCGCGACGCCTCGGAATACTTTAGCGGGGTGCTGATGGAGTACGTCCCCGCCATCGCCCAGGCGGATTACTCGCTGCCGTTCGAGGAATTGGCCCTGCCGCCCGAAATCAAGCGGGCCGTCATCGTCCACCGGGGCGAGTTGACGCCGGAATATCGCTATCTGGAAAAGTATCT
>CAYNVC010000099.1:0-8782 GCA_964400615.1 uncultured Anaerolineales bacterium
CGCGCCGCCGGTGACGTCAGTGCATCTCTGCCGGTGTGGGTGCGCATAGTCCGCAGCGGCGACAACTTTGACTATTACTACTCCACCCAGACGAATCCCGGCGAGAGCGGCTGGACGTATCGTGCCAGTGTGACGGTGGACATGGACGACACTGTGGAGGTGGGCATCGCTCACGCCAGCTACGATTCTGGCAGCACGCACAGCAGCACGCTGGACGAATTCATTATCTGCCAGGCTTCGGGAAGTGGGGCGAGTGAGACGATCAAACCGCCCGGCCTGAAAGAATGCCAGCAGGTGCTCGCCCTGGGTGATTTCGAGGGCAACCCCGACACGGTCTTTGCCCACTGGACCGCCGGCGAGCCGAACGCTTACCAGCACCAGTCACGCTACTTTTCCGATGGCAGCATGTCCATGCGGCTGCACGCTTCGATGGGGTCCTACCCCAACTGTCCGGCCCTTCACCCATACTTGTATCAGACGGTGCAGATACCGAGTGACATTTATACGATGACCACCATGGTCGTGAACGGGCAGCGATTGGTTGATGGTAGCCTGGCTCCTTGCAGTAACCCGAATACCGCCGAGGCCGACGATGTCCTGTACGTCAAGATCAGGAACAACAGTGGGACCGATCTGGGCAACCCGCTGACCATCGTCAACGGTGGCGCTTCGGTAAAGAATTGGGCCTCTTTCGAGGCTGACGTGACGAACGAGATGCACCTCTACGATCATCGTGGTCAGCAGGCGCAGGTCTACTTTTACGCCATGCACGACGCGGACTATGACGACACCTGGTTCTACCTGGATTCACTCAAGTGCGACATTTGTACCGAGTGGAAGGTGCCGGAGGATCAGCCTGGCACAGCATCGTTCGGCGGAAACGTGCGGGTGCTGGTGGGAGGTATCCCCCAGAGCATGCAAGGGGTGGACGTGTGGGCTTATGCCCAGGGCGGGGAAGTGTACCACACGGTCACCATTCAGGATAGCACCTACCACTTTTACAACGTGCCGCCGGGCACATACCACATCTACGCCGAGGCGTGGGTCGGTGGGGGATTGCGTAGCGCGGTCATGACCGTGACCGTGGCGGCGAACGATCGCAACTATAACGTCAATCTGTTTCTGCTCTAGGAGGGGTATGACCGATTGGAGAAAACGCAGGCGAGAGGTAGCGGTTATACTGGTAATTACGCTGGCGGCGCTCGCCCTGACTGCCGCGTTGGTGGCCGCTGCCGATCACACGCGCTACAATCTCTCGAATACAGACAGCTTGATCTCGGCTTACCCTGACCTGGCGATGAGCGGTGAGCGGGTATCCGTAGTCTGGACGGAGGACTATATTCAGGGTCTCGGCAAGGGCTATGGTCACGTCTACCTGCGTGATTCCTCTAACAGCGGCGATAACTGGGGGAACAAAATCACCGTCTTTTCCGGCGGATCCGCTTCCTATGCCATTGACGCATCGGTGGCGGTCAATGGGAGCACGGCCCAGGTGGTCTACGTCGTGCGTGATTCCTACTATTACCACATATACCGCAAAACTTGTGACCTGGCCCAAAGGACGTGCGGTGGCGCGGACCAGGTCGCTAACACCTCTGTGGGAGCCAACCAGATTACCTGGGTGGATGTGGCGGTGGATAGTAGCGGGAATCCGCACGTCGTGTGGGCTAGATATGATTCTTCCGGCCAAAATGGCGAGATTTGGTACCGCGCCTATAATGGCAGCAATTGGGGTGGAGTGCAAGAAGTGCACACTGGTGGGGATGACAGCGCCCCGGCCATTGCCTGGGCCAACGGTTACGCTCACATAGTGTGGAACAACAGAAAGTTGTATGTTATCAAATACACGCGGTGCGACGCGAGTGGGTGTGAGGACGCTATTACTATCTATAACGGAGGTGCCCCCAAGTATGCGCCGTACAAACCGGACGTGGCGGCCCAGGGTGAACGGGTGCTCGTCGTTTGGGATTGGTGTAGTGAGGATATCAATCATCCTCCTTATGCTGCGCCGTGTGACTATTTCAGCTTGTCGTACCGCCGTTCCGATGACAATGGGGCCGGTTATAGCTGGGCATCCTCCCGCGACGTAGGGACGGACAAAACCAGCCATCACGAAGAGTACATCGCTACCGACAACAAATATCTGGTGGATGAATATTTACTGGATTTACAACCATCCATCGCGTTGAACGACGAAGGCTGGCCCACTGTCGTGTGGCACGTGGGAAGCGACCAGGAGGGCGAGCCGTACAGAGTCTATTACGCATACGCTTTGGGAGGGACTAGTAGTTCTGTGAATTGGGTGATCAGTCACACAGTTCTGAACCAGGACACTTCGAGCAACGCGGGCGCGGCGACGGTTGGAATGTATGGACAGCATCTGCACGCAGCCTATATGCAGGAAACGAACGATGGGTGGGATGCGTATTACGAGGGGTTTACCTATTACCCCCACGCGGTCATCGCTGCTCCCTCGATGGTGGTGATGACCCAGCCCGTCACTATCAACCTGGATGGGAGCAACAGCTACGACCCGCAAGGCGCTGCGGTGATAACCTGGACATGGTCGCTGGTCGCAAAACCATCGGGCAGCAGTGCCGCCATCTCCGCTCAGTCCGCTGTGTCGCCTTATATTACCCTCGACAAACTCGGCAGTTACCAGGTGACGCTGCAAGTAAGCACCCGGTTTGCCACGAGCACGGTGGAGAGTAAAACGATCATGGCGATCGAACAATTATACAACGTCTACATGCCGCTGGTGATGAAGCAATGAGGCAGCAGGGCAAATTCAACTCGTCGAGGAATAGAAATGGGTAGAGGTTGTGGCGTGCGCGGAATGCTGTTCTTGGGCATGGGCCTGATCCTGTTGATCGTGGTAGGGTTGCTATTTTACAACCGGTCGGTGGAACGGGACGCTCGCTCTCTGGCTGGGGAAATGGACGTTTCTGGAACTAGTGCCCGTCAGGCTCTTGCCCCGGCGGTGGAGTTGGCCGTCCAGTGGCAGGAAGACGCCCAGTTGGCCGTCGTCTCTCGCCAGTGGCTGGAAGCGGGAAAACATGTCGGGACGGATGATGGGTGGGCTTTTCAATTCTTCTCTCCTTCGGCCCGGCGGCTGGCGCTGGTGACGGTGACAGGCGGAACGGCCTCCCTGGCGCGTGAGAGTTCAAGTCCCTACACTGTGCCCACGTTCTCGGCCGACGAGTGGCAGGTGGATAGTGACCAGGCGTTGGGAATTTGGTGGGAAAGAGGGGGGCAGAACCTGTTGGTGCGTCGCCCGGATGCAACGCTGGTGATACAACTGCGTGTGCCCGAGGAGGGCGGGGAGCACCCGGTCTGGACAGTGGCCGGATTTGCGGGCACAGAGAGCGTCATCTCCGTCGCACTGGATGGTACCGACGGGGCGGTGGTGGAAAGATGAGGAGGTGCTGTATGAACGGACGGAGGGTCTCACGTGGGCAGGGGTTGGTTGAGTTTGCCATCATCCTGCCTATACTGTTGCTGTTGTTGCTGGGCGTCGTGGAGATGGGGTATCTGTTGCGTAACTATCTCGTCGTCGTCAACGCCGACCGTGAAGCCTGCCGCTTTGCAGCCCGCGGCCGCTTTAGCGACGAAGCCGTCATCGCAAGGGCGGTCAACGCTGGCGGCGTCATTCGCATAAATGGGCAGGACGTGCCCATATTGCGGCCCGATCCACTGTCTACTGACCCGAACACGGCTATCATAGTTACCCACATTCCCATAGATAGCAATGGGCACGTGGACGCCGTCTCGGTCACAACTGCGGTTTCCGGCGTGATCTCGACCGGCCCGTATAGCGTGACATTGGTTCAGCCTTCCGATTCGACGATCTCGCTGACCATCGTCACTCAACACCAGGGAGACGCCACGCAGAGCATCAACGCCACGCGCGAGGCAGCCGGGTACGAGAAGATGGATAACAATATCGTGGTGGTTGAAATTATCTTTATGCACTATCCAATGTTCGGCAAAATGCTCTCTCGATTGAGCGCTGGGATTGTGCCCGAGCCACCCTGGATCATCCACACGCACACTGAAATGCGAGTGGTCACAGATCGAGGAGGATGAACACAGCAAGCTGTAAACCGGTAGCATAAATTGGGCGGGAAGGAAGGAGAAAAATGAACGAGATGATTGCGCGATGGCGGCGGAGATTACAAACCAAAATGCTGAACAGAGATCAACAAGGGCAAAGCCTGGTCATCATCGCTATTGCTTTTGTCGGCATATTGGGCTTTATCGGCCTGGGCATTGACCTGGGGGCCGTCTACACAGAGCGGGTGCAAACGTCGCGGGCAGCCGACGCGGCGGCGCTGGCTGCGGCGTCCGAGCTGCCATTGGAATCGGTTGCTCACACCAGAGCTTTGGTCTACCTGCAGGATAACGGATATGACTATACTTTGGCGACAACACGGGTATTGATTGACGACGTACCGCAGCAAGGTACGGCATCGGAAGAAGACGCCTCGATCACAATTTGGATCAATACCGCTTACGCCGAGGACATAAACTTGCCGCCGGATCAGCGGTTGAACACGGCAGATCGTATCCGCGTGCGGATCAGACACCAGGTGTGGATGACGTTTATGCAGTTCTTTGGTTTCAAATTCTTTCCGGTTGAAGCCGCTGCCGAAGCAGAGAACATCAGCAACATTGATACCACCATCGTTTACGACAGATCCGGCTCGATGGAGTTCGACACGCTGTGCTACGGCTGTTGGGAAAGGGCGGCGGGTCAGATGTACCCGAACGGCAATCTCTACCCCCTGCACTGGTCCGATAGCACAGTTACGACGGCGGATCACTGCGCGGGGTGGAATTCGTCCAGCGGCTACAATTGCGGCAGTTACCACCACTATAATTCTTACTATGACGTCAATAACTGCAACTATCACCATCGCTCTCACTCGGACAGGTACTATATCGTCATCGAAGCCGAGGAATACTCGCGCCTCAGCGCAGATTATCACACCTGGGGTTACACGCCTTACTATACCTTCTGGGTCATCCAGCACAACGGCAGAAGAGCGTACTACCGGAACGGGTCTCTGCGCGGCGCGTACCTTTCGCACCATCCCTACCGCAACTATCAGAGCAGCACGGGCCTGGGCGTCTCCTGCACGTGGAACGATCTCAACAATGGCGAGTACTGCCGGCGCGGGCTGCCGGCCGGTGGCCCTTTCCCCGCTCCACGGGCCGACTATGACTTTTACGCCCCCAGCGGCGCCGATGGCGGCAACCACGATAACTATTACGTCTGGATTCGGGGCCAGGGAGGTAACACTAACTCCGACCGGCATATCTTTTGGGGCATAGACGGCACTCCGTACAGTGAAGAAAACTATTTTCCTCGAGGCGCTTCTTACGATGGCGCTTCCTCCAACGCGTGGGATTGGCGCTGTCTGGGCCGGATTGACGGCCTGCATCAGGGCGCTCACACACTGAACCTCTGGGCCGGCGGGGCCGGGTTCGACGTGGACCGCATCGTCATCCAGACTTATGACAACGGTGCGTGCAGCTATGATTCCTCCCCGCCTGATCCACCTGATACTTACCCTGCGAACAACGGGCGCACCGACTGGGCTTGCAGTGCCTGCGACCCACGTTTCGCTGGACGGCCCGGAGGGCAGACCAGCCCCACCTACCGCCCGGATTGTCACATCGGCGGTAATCCAGACCAGCGGAACGATGCCATCTACGACGACGAGCAACCGATCCGCAATGCCTTGGAGGCGGCCAAGCATTTCGTTGGCCGGCTGAACCCGCGCTTTGACCAAATCGGCTATGTGCGTTACTCTGGCAGTTCGCAAATTATGGATGAACTAGAGTGCCTGCGTCGGCGGGGCGCTGAGAACCTGGACAACCCGAACTGTAACCCGAACTGGAGCAACCCCGGCGGAGAGCCACCGCGCGACCCTGATTGCGGCTGCTTTTCGGGGGTGATCACCAACACGGTGCTCTACGACCTGGACAACACCCGCGCCGGTGGCAGCACTAACATCGCCCAGGGAATGAAACATGGCATCGAAGTGTTGAGTACCGCATCGGGCCACTATGGACGCCCAGGGGCGGCCCACATCATGGTGCTGATGACGGACGGCGAGGCCAACACGTATAGCGGCTGCGACGCTGCTTGCGATGACGATCCCAGTCTCTGGCCCAACGATAACGAGCGAGCCAAGGATTGTGTGGTCTACTATGCCTACAAGGCCCGCGATAATGCCATCGTCATCTACACCATTGGCCTGGGCTGGGGCGCTGACCGCGAGTTGATGGGATACGTGGCCGATACAACCGGCGGATTCTTCCGTTGGGCGCCTACGTCCGACAAGTTGGATGCCATCTTTGACGAGCTGTTCAAGCGCATCTTTCTGCGGTTGATTAGCTAGTTCCCGGGGCAAAACGACCGGGCGCGGTTTTCGTACTCGACACCGCCAGAGTTGCAATGGCCTACCGTGGTCTTCCGCAGCGCAATAGTACAGACCGGTCAGTGCAGCAAGCCATGGTCTCGGGCTGGCAAAAAGCCCGAGACCTTTGCGTTGCGCTGCTTGACATTCTGACAATAAGCCGGTATATTTAATGAAAAGGGCAACTGGAACGCCCCCTCGCATCAACGTAGAGTGCGCGGAGGGCAAGTTGGTAATTTGCCTGTCCCCCGTTGTTGGGGAAACATGAATGATCAGTGATTAGCGGTTGCGAATAACTGCTGAGAGGAGGCAATATGCGCGGAGGTCGTCTGTTAATGATAATCGGGTTCCTCGTGCTCATTATGGCCGTGGTAGTCGGTGGCGTGATGTGGGTGAAGAGACCACAGCCCGAGACACCATCCATACCGGCAGAGGGCACACCAGGTGGGGAGGGTTATGTGCCCCCTGCTGAGGAAATGGTGGAACTCGTCGTGGCAGCGCAAGATGTCATCCCGCGCGGCACGCGTATCACAATGGATGCCGTGACGCTGTCCGACGTGCCCAAAGATGATGCCCCTGAGGGGTATCTGACCAGCGTTGATGCTGCTCTAGGCCGCATTGCCCGTGAAGACATCACGGTGGATACACCGATCACGGATGATATGCTCACCGAACCATTCCCCGATTTGAGCACTATGAGTTCAGATGCAGCCTTGCAGATTCCAGAAGGAATGGTGGCCTACGCTCTGCCGGTGGCGCGTTACTCTAGCGTGGCCTGGGCCATCCAGCCCGGCGATCATGTGGATGTGCTCATCTCTGTGCTGGTCGTGGAATTGGATTCCGAGTTCCAGTCCATTCTACCCAACCAGGCTTCTTGCGTGGAACCTTCGGAAGAAGAAGGCTGTACCAGCGGAACGGTGGGGCGGCTGGACGTACTGGCTAATGGTTGGGTGGTGAACTTGACCCCTAGTGAACCCCAACGCCCGCGTCTGGTGACCCAACTTACCGTCCAGGACGTGACGGTGCTCCACGTGGGTGATTGGTCAGCCTCTGGGCAGGTGCCGTCAGACGAAGAGACAGAGACGCCACCGCCGGACGAGCAGGGGACGGTGGTGACACACAAGAACGTCGAACCGTTGACCCTGATCGTCACACCCCAGGATGCAATGGTGCTCAAATACGCTGAAGAAGCTGGAGCCAGCATTGATCTGATACTGCGTTCGGCCAAAGATAAAGAAAAAGGTTCCACCATCACTACTGAGGCGGTCACTTTGCAATACATCTTTGACCGTTTCAACATCGAACAGCCACCCAAGCTGCCTTATGGGGTCACGCCTCCGGCCCGCTCTCTGCGGCACAACTCTGATAGCGGCAGGTTGGGAACCGGCAGTGAGCAGCTTCCAGAAGAAGTAATAATGCAACCAGAATAGCACCTTGCGGGAAGGTACAGTGGCGTGAAAGTTATAGCCCGGTATTCTCGTGGATAATGCTAAGCGGAGAGAAAAATTGGAACGACCACAAGAACGTATCCGAGTATTGATCGTAGACGACATAGCCGAGACGCGAGAGAACTTGCGCAAGTTGCTCTCGTTTGACATCGGCATAGAAGTTGTTGGGGCGGCGGCTTCGGGCCAGGCAGGTATCGAACTGGCCCAAGAGTTCAAACCTCACATCGTCCTGATGGACATCAACATGCCTGGGATGGATGGCATCAGTGCTACCGAGTTGCTTTTGCAAAAGGTGCCGACGGCCCAGGTGGTGATGCTCTCCGTGCAAGGTGAGACCGACTATGTGCGTCGGGCGATGTTGGCCGGAGCACGGGATTTCCTCACCAAGCCACCCAGCGGCGACGAACTGATGAGCACGATTCGCCGGGTTTACGAGAAAGGCAAAACCCGCGCGGAAATGATGCCGCCCGTGACGACGGGAGCTTCCCGAACGGCTGCGGGGGGAGCGCCCGGGGAAAGGCGGGCGGGGCAGGTGATAGCCATTTTTGGCCCCAAGGGTGGCGTGGGATGTACGACCATAGCGATCAATTTGGCTGTTGCCTTGCAGCAAGTCATCGGCAACGACCGCAAGGTCGCAGTGGTGGACACCAACATGCAGTTCGGGGACGTGGGAGTGATGCTCAATCTGCAAGCCAGCAGAAGCCTGGCGGATCTGGCAGGCCAGGTTGAGGACGTGGACAGCGATATGCTCAATAGCGTGCTGACCCCGCACAGTTCGGGGATCAAGATATTGCTGGCTCCACCGCACCCAGAAGCAGCGGAAGGGCTGCTGAACAGCGCATCGCCGGATGGGGGAGATGGCGAAACGTCGCGGCTGGGCAAAATACTCGAGCTGATGCGTACAGAGTT
>CAYNVC010000100.1:0-2778 GCA_964400615.1 uncultured Anaerolineales bacterium
GCAGGAGGCAGGAGGCAGGAGGCAGGAGGCAGGAGGCAGGAGGCAGGAGGCAGGAATTCACGCATTACGCATTACGCACTACGCACCAGGCATTATGCCATTGTTTACTGGTCCTTGCTCATTTTCCCCCTTTTCCTCCTGTGGCGACCGCTGTTTGCGGGCCAGGATTTCTTTTGGGGTACGCCACTCTTGCAGTTCATCCCCTGGCAGCGCATGGCAGCCGGAATGTGGCGCACCGGCCACCTGCCGCTGTGGAACCCGCTGGTGGGCTGCGGTGCGCCGCTGGCGGCCAATTACCAGACCGCCGCTTTCTACCCCCTGAACGCGCTCTACCTGCTGCTGCCCGCCGCAACGGCTCTGACCTGGACCACCGCGCTCCACCTGGCCCTGGCAGGGTGGGGCATGTACCGCTGGGCGCGGGCCGTGGGACTGGACGAGTTCCCGGCGCTCGTCGGCGCGTTGGCGCTGGAAGGGAGCGGCTTTTTGGTGACGCGGGTGGCCCTGTTCCCCAGCATCGCCTTCACCTTCCCCTGGCTGGCCGTCTGGCTGTGGCGGGCCGAGGTGCTGGTGCGCCGCCGCCGGACGCGCGACGCGCTGTGGCTGGGATTGGTGTTGGGCCTGGGCCTCCTGGCCGGGCACGCCCAAACCGCCTTCTATGGCCTGGTGCTCCTGGCAGCCTACTTTGCCTTCCGCGCAATTCAAGAGGCACGAGGCCGCACATTACGCACCACGCATTACGCACTACGCCTCACGCCTGACGCTTTGCGCTTTGCTCTCTCTCTCCTCCTCGGCGCGAGCCTGGCCGCCGTCCAACTCATCCCCACCGCCGAACTGATGTTCGCCTCACAGCGGGCCACCGGCGTGGATTACGACGCCGCCCTGACCTATTCCTTTTGGCCCTGGCGCTTGATCACACTCGCCGCCCCAGATTTCTTTGGCAACCCTGGAGCGGGCAACTATCGCGGATACGCCACCTACTGGGAGGACGCGGGGTACGTGGGGTTGCTCCCCTTGCTCCTGGCAGTGGAGGCGGTATTGGGCAGCAGGCGCAAGCGCGAGGGAGCGGAGAGACAGGTCTGGTTTTGGGTCATCGGGGCGAGCGTTGCGCTGCTGCTGGCGCTGGGCAAGAACACGCCCCTCTTCCCGTTCCTCTTCCGCCACGTTCCCACGTTCGACCTGTTCCAATCACCGGCCCGCTGGCTGGCCGTGACCACCGTCGCGCTGGCGGCGCTGGCGGCGCTGGGGGCGCAGCGTTGGCCGAAAGGGCACCGCGGACGGCGGCGCGGGGCGTTGGGTATCACCGTGGGCCTCGCTGTGATCATCGCCGGACTGGCTGCGCTGCGCCTGGTTGCCGGCGTGCCTCTCACCTTTGGCACAGCGACCGCCTGGTTCGGCTTGCTCCTGGCCGTAGCGGGCACGCTCGCGCTGCTGCGGCGCGACACAACCGGCTGGCGGGCGGCAGTGCTGGCCTTTATCGCGCTGGACTTGGTGCTCTTTGGCTGGCCGCTCCTGCCGACGACCTCCCGCTCCCTGTATCGCGGGGGCACCGAAAGCGCCGCCGCCCTGCGCAGTTCGTCCGCACCGGTGCGCGTCTATTGGCCCACCGACCCGCTCGAACCAAACAGCGATTACGGGGCCGAGCACAGAATCAAGTTCAGCTATCTGACATTCGACGACTTTGGGCCGCGCGATGTGGCTCACTGGCGCGAGATGCGCGAGACCTTGCTGCCCAACGCCGGGATGTTGGACGGCCTTTCCTCGGCCAACAATTTCGAGCCGCTGCTGGTAGGCCGGTACGCCGATCTGCTGGAAGCGGCGGTTGAATCGCCCGCATTGCTGCGGGTGATGGGCGTGACCCACGTCGCCAGCGATAGCGCCTGGCCGGGCGGCGAACCCGTCCACACCAGCGGCGCGGTGACGTTCTACCGCCTGCCGGATTCCCTGGGCCGGGCCTGGATCGTGCCCTCTGCCCGCTACGTCCCCTCCGGCGAAACGCTCGCCGCCCTCGCCGACCCCGCCTTCGACCCCAGCACAAAAGTGCTATTGCCATCCTCCATTCGCCACTCGCCACTCGCCACTCGCCATTCGCCATTCGCCATTCGCCATTCGCTCACCTTGCAGGATACCCCCAACCGGGTTACAATACGCGCCACGCTGGACGCCCCCGGCTACCTGGTGCTGGCCGATACCTATTACCCCGGCTGGCAGGCGACCGTGGACGGCGCACCGGCCGAGATTCTGCGGGCCAACTATGCTTTCCGGGCAGTCCGGTTGGAAGCCGGGGTGCACACGGTCGAAATGACCTATCGCCCGGCGACGGCGCTCGTGGGCGGAACGATCAGCCTGGCGGCGCTGCTCTTGCTCGGCGCAGGGTTGAGCCTTACCGGAGGTAAATTTGCAGGCAACCGTCATCGTACCGACCTATAACGAACAGGAGAACATCGAATCGCTGGTGACGCAGCTACTCGCGCTGCCGACCGGCGTGCGCGTCATCGTCGTGGACGACAACTCGCCCGACGGCACGGGCGAGATCGCCGACCGGCTGGCGCGGGAGAGCGGCGGGCGGGTAGAGGTCATCCACCGCGCCGGAAAACTGGGACTGGGCACCGCCTACATCGCCGGGTTCGAGCAGGCGCTGGCGGGGAAGGCCGACCTCATCTGCACGATGGACGCCGACTTTTCCCACAATCCGCGCTATATCCCCGCGCTGGTGGAGAAAATCGGCCAGGGGTACGACCTGGTGATCGGCTCGCGCTACGTGCCGGGCGGCGGAACCAC
>CAYNVC010000100.1:2878-8682 GCA_964400615.1 uncultured Anaerolineales bacterium
TTTGAAAACCGCCGCCTGGGCGCGTCCAAAGTGTCCAAAGACGAGATCATCAAGGCATTGGGGACGGTGGTCAGGCTGGCTAAAACGCGCCTGAGCGGCGAGTGAGCGGCCCGCACCCGGACTCGTTGACCTATGGAATACGTACACTGCAACCTCTGCGGGGCTGACGAGACAATCGTCCGTTACCCCTGCACCATCCAGGAAAACCCTTCCCAGGAAAACTGGTCCGCTTTTGCCTGCACCCACGCCGGGTACGGGAAACATCACACCATCGTCCAGTGCCGCCAGTGCGGCCTGGTCTACACCAACCCGCGCCTGGACCGGCACGACATTCTGGATACCTACGAGGCGGTCGAGGACCCGCTCTACGTGGAGGAGAGGGAGGGACGGGTGTTGACCTTTGAGCACCACCTCAAGCCGCTCGAACGGCTCACCGGGCCGCCGGCCGGCCGGCCGCTGCTGGACGTCGGTTGCCACACCGGCGTGTTCGTCGAGTTGGCGGCCCGCCACGGCTGGGATGCCTGGGGGGTGGAGCCTTCCCGCTGGGCGGTGGAGCGGGCGCAGGGACGGGGGTTGCACGTGATACCGGGAACGCTGGAAACGGCCGGCCTGCCGGAAGCACACTTTGACGTGGTGACGATGTGGGACGTGATCGAGCACCTGACCGACCCGCGCAGTGCGCTCGAACGGGCTTACCAGTTGCTCAAGCCGGGCGGACTGGCGGTGATCCACACGATTGACATCGAAAGCGCGTTTGCGCGGTTGATGGGCGCCCGCTGGCCCTGGCTGATGGAGATGCACATCTACTATTTCTCGCGCCGCACGCTGCGGGCGATGCTGACCGGGTGCGGCTTCCACGTCCTCAGCGACCGGCCCCAGGGGCGCTACCTGCGGCTGGGCTACCTGATGAACCGGGTGGGAGCACTGTTGCCGCTCGTGGGCCGTCCCGCCGAGTGGATGGTATCAAGATTGGGACTGCGCGGCGTGGCGGTTCCGGTGAACCTGG
Organism: uncultured Anaerolineales bacterium; assembly: GCA_964400615.1. Classification (GTDB taxonomy): domain Bacteria; phylum Chloroflexota; class Anaerolineae; order B4-G1; family B4-G1; genus B4-G1. The sequence continues at coordinate 3,885 of CAYNVC010000100.1, forward strand.
GAGACCTGTTCACGGCGTATGCCCGCAGGTCTGAGGAAGAGTAACAGTTGTCTATGGAATCATTTACCCTTTCCGAGCGCCAGCGTGCACTCATCGAGCGCCCTGCCAAAGGCAAGCTCTTTCTCAGCGGGGCCGCCGGCAGCGGCAAGACGACCGCCGGGGTGGGGCGGCTCTTGCACCTGCTCGCCTCCGGCGTCCCGGCCAGATCGATCCTGGTGCTCTTTCCCCAGCGTACACTGGCGACCCCCTATTACGACGCGCTGCGCCGCTCGACCGTCCTCCCTGGCGGGCAGGTGACGCTGCTGACCGTGGGCGGCCTGGCCCGGCGAGCCGTCGCTCTCTTTTGGCCGCTCGTCGCCGAGGAAGCCGGATTCGGCCACCCCGACGATCCCCCCACCTTCCTCACGTTGGAGACGGCCCAGTACTATATGGCTCACCTGGTGCGTCCCCTGCTCGACCAGGGTTACTTTGAGACCATCACCATAGACCACAACCGTCTCTACAGCCAAATTCTGGATAACCTCAACAAAGCTGCCGTCGTCGGATTCCCGCACACCGAGATCGGGCAGCGGCTCAAGAAAGCGTGGGCCGGTGAACAGGCTCAACGCCGCGTCTACGACGAGGCCCAGGAGTGCGCCGCCCGCTTCCGCCAGCACTGCCTGGCCCACAACCTGCTCGATTTCTCGCTCCAGCTCGAGGTGTTTTCGAGATACCTGTGGCCTATGCCGCTGTGCCGCAACTATTTGCTAGAGACCTATCCCCACCTCATCGTTGATAACGTCGAGGAGGACACCCCCGTGGCCCACGACCTGCTGCGGGACTGGCTTCCCCATTGTCGCTCGGCCCTCTTGATCTATGACCGTGATGCGGGCTACCGCAGCTTTCTGGGGGCCGACCCGGAGAGCGGGTACGCGCTCGGCGACCTGTGTGACGAGCACGTCACTTTCTCCGCCTCCTACGTCGTCTCACCCGCCACGCAGACCCTCGGCGAGGCGTTGGCCCGTAGCCTGAACCGCTCGACGGGTAAGCCAGCCCCCCCCGACTTTGAATCCCGAATCCGGGCCGCGCTGGTCTACGAGTACCACCGCTACTACCCCGAAATGCTGGACTGGGTGGCCGGCGAGATCGCCGCGCTGGTGCAGGAGGAAAATGTCTCGCCGGGCGAAATAGTTGTGCTGGCTCCCTTCCTGCCCGACGCGCTGCGCTTTTCGCTCCTGAACCGGCTGCAAGCGCGGGACATCCCGGCCCGCTCGCACCGTCCCTCACGCGCCTTGCGGGACGAGCCTGCCACCCGCTGCTTGTTGACCCTGTCCGCCATCGCTCACCCTGAGTGGGGCATTTGCCCCAGCCCGTTCGACGTGGCCTACGCGCTGATACAGGCGATTGACGGGTTGGACCTGGTGCGGGCGCAATTGCTGACCCGCATAGTCTACCGCCCTGCCGGGGGGCAGCCGCTGTTGACCTCGTTCGACCTGATCGCGCCCGAAATGCAGGCCCGTCTCACCTACGTGCTGGGCGAGCGGTACGAGCGACTGCGGGGTTGGATCGCCACCTACTCCGAGGCTGCTCTGGACCTGCCGTTCGACCATTTCCTGGGGAAACTGTTCGGCGAGGTGCTTTCGCAGCCGGGATTTGGCTTCCACCGCGATTATGACGCCGGGAGAGTCGCCGACAACCTGATCGAATCGGTGCAAAAATTCCGCTGGGCAGCGAGCGAGGCCGGCCCGGATCGGCTTTCCCTGGGGCAAGAGTATCTCGAAATGGTGCGGGATGGCGTCATCGCCGCCCAATACGTCCGCAGTTGGCAGATGCAAGCGGATGACGCGGTGTTGCTGGCCCCGGCCTATACCTTTCTGATGAGCAACCGCCCGGTGGACTATCAATTTTGGCTCGATGTCGGCAGCCGGGGCTGGTGGGAGCGGTTGTACCAGCCGCTCACCCATCCCTACGTGCTCAGCCGTCACTGGCCGGGCGATGCGGTTTGGACAGACGCGGACGAGCACGCGGCGCGGCAGGAATCGCTGCACCGCCTCACCCAGGGCCTCGTCCGCCGCTGCCGGAACCGGGTCTATCTGGGACTGAGTGAGCTGGGGGAACAGGGACGGGAACAAAAAGGGCCGCTGCTGCAAGCAATCCAGCGCGTCCTACGCCAGATTTAGAACGCGGATCACGTTTGACGAACAATGTTCAAACCAAGACCAAAACAGCAAGAAGTACTCGCCTACACCTCCGGCAAGATGGGCGTCTCGGCCGTGCCCGGCAGCGGCAAGACGTACACCCTTTCCGCCCTGGCCGCGCAGTTGGTCGCCAGCGGGCGGCTGGCGGATGACCAGGAAGTGCTGGTCGTGACGCTGGTCAACTCGGCCGTGGATAACTTTGGCGCCCGCGTGGCCGGGTTCATCAAAGAGCGCGGCCTGTTGCCCAACCTGGGCTACCGGGTGCGCACACTCCACGGCCTGGCCCACGACATAGTCCGCGAGCGCCCGGCGCTGGTGGGCCTGTCCGACGATTTTCAGATCGTGGACGAATTGGAGGCAGGCAGAATCCTCCAGGAGGCAGCCGCCGCCTGGTTGCGCACTCATCCTAAAGCCGCCGACGAGTTCCTCTCGCTCGACCTGGAGGAGGGCAAGCGGGAGTGGGCGCGGCGCAGCCATTGGCCCGATCTGGTGAGTAACGTCGCCCGCAACCTGATCAAGCGGGCCAAAGACCTGGAAAGTACACCGGACAAGATCAAGGCCCGCCTGCAACATCTCGACCGGCCATTCCCGTTGATAAAGTTGGGGGCGGCCATTTACGCCGACTACCAGCGTGCGCTGCGCTATCGCGGCGCGGTGGATTTCGACGATCTCATCCGCCTGGCGCTCCAGGCTCTGGAGCGGGACGGCGATCTCCTGGAGCGATTGCGCTACCAATGGCCCTTTATCCTGGAGGACGAGGCGCAGGACAGCAGCCGCCTGCAAGAAGAGATATTGCGCCTCCTGACCGGCCCCGGTGGCAATTGGGTGCGCGTCGGCGACCCCAACCAGGCCATCTACGAGACCTTTACCACGGCCAACCCCCGTTTCCTGCGCGAGTTTGTGGTGGAAAAAGACACCCAGGCGCGGGAGCTGCCCAACTCGGGCCGCTCGACCCGCAGCATCATCACGCTGGCAAACTATTTGATTGATTGGACGCAGAACGAACATCCCGTGGCAGAGGTGCGGGACGCGCTCGCGCCGCCGCACATCGAACCCACCCCGCCCGGCGACCCACAACCCAACCCGCCCGACGCGCCGGACGGGGTGCGCATCGTCGCCCGCAAGTTCACCCCTCAGGCAGAGCTGCACGCCGTGGCCGATTCTCTCGCCCGCTGGCTGCCCGAACATCAGCGCGAGACCGTGGCCGTGCTCGTGCCGCGCAACAATCGCGGGTTCGAGATGGAAAGCGTGCTCGAACAGCGTGGGATCGAGTACCACTCCCTCCTGCGCAGCACCCCGGCCACGCGCGCCGCCGCCGGTGCTCTGGCTAACCTCCTCAGCTACCTGGCCGACCCCACATCCCCCAAAAAGCTGGCGACCGTCTACCGTGTGTGGCGGCGGGATGAGCGCGAGGAGCAGGAAAGCAAAAAACGGCTGGAACGGGTCGCCAGGAAATTGAGCCGGATCAGGCGCGTCGAGGATTTCGTGTGGCCCCGGGCGGGCCGCGACTGGTTGAGCACGGTCGCGGAGAGCGCCGACCTGCCCGATCTCCACACTCGGCTGGCCCAGTTCCGTGCCCTGGTGCAGCGCTGGCAGAGTGCCACCCTGCTGCCGGTTGACCAACTGATCCTCACCCTGGCCCAAGACCTGTTCGATGACCCCGCCGATCTGGCGATAGCCCACAAGCTGGCCGGGGTACTGCGCCGGATGAGTGCGGCCCACCCCGATTGGCGGCTGCCGGAGATGGTCGAGGAGCTGGGGAGCGTGGCCCGGAACGAGCGTCGCTTCCTGGGGTTGAGTGCGGACGACAGAGGATTCGATCCGGAGCTGTACAAGGGGCAGGTGGTGATCGCCACCATCCACAAGGCCAAGGGGCTGGAATGGGATCGCGTCTATCTGATGGCGGTCAACGATTACAACTTTCCCTCCGGCCTGCCCCAGGATCAGTTCATCGCCGAAAAGTGGTTCGTGCGTGACCGTCTCAACCTGGAAGCGGAGGCCCTGACCCAATTGGCGGCCCTCCTGGCCGAGGGAACGCTGGGCGTGTACGAGTACGAGGAAATGGACGCTACTCGATCAGCCCGCCTGGAGTACGTGGCCGAGCGGCTGCGGTTGCTCTACGTGGGCGTTACCCGCGCCCGGAAAGAGTTGATCGTCACCTGGAACACGGGCCGGCGCGGCGACCTCCGACCGGCGGTCCCGTTCATCGCTCTGCAGACGTTTTGGGAAGAAGAGGGGGTAGAGAGTAAGGAGTAGGGGGTGGGGAGTAGGGAGTAAGGAGTAAGGAGGAGGGAGTAGGGAGTAGGGGGGTGAGGAGGAGTATGGGCAAGATTTCCGGTTTTCGGCAGTTAGAGGTGTGGCAGGAGACCCACAACCTGGTGTTGACGGCGTACCAGACGACGCCGAGTTATCCGGCCGGCGAGCGGTTTGGGCTGGTATCGCAAATGCGGCGGGCGGCGGCCTCGATACCGGCCAACATCGCCGAGGGGTTCGAGCGGCGCGGAATTTGGGATAAAATTCGCTTTTACAACATCTCGGCAGGCTCTTGGGAAGAAAGCAAATACTTGCTCATCCTGTCCCAAGAGATGGCCCAATCAGAGACAGCAGGCCGCTTGCTCGAT
>CAYNVC010000101.1:0-8661 GCA_964400615.1 uncultured Anaerolineales bacterium
CGATGTATGACCGGCGCAACAGAATCTGCAACCTCATACTCGACCAGATGCAACAAGGGATGACCCCCGTGATGTTCAAGACCATCATCGAGGTTGATACCAAGCTAAAGGAAAGCCCGGTCTTTGGGCAGCCGATCACGCTATACGAGCCAAACACCAGGGGCGCACAACAGTACCGGGCGCTCGCCAGGGAGTTGGTGAACCATGCCGGGTAACGAGGAAATCAAACGGCAACTGGCGGGGTTGTTTTCCGAGCTGCCCAATCTCCCGGCAGCCCAGGAAAGCCTCCCACCCATCTCACGAGCGGTGACCGAGGATGACGCTGCGCGGCAAATTGGGAGCCAGCCGGCCCTCTTCCGCACCCTGGTCGAGAATGCTCTGGACGCCATCTTTATCAGCGACCTGGAGGGATACCAGACCTACAGCAACAGTGTGTGCTACCGGCTCTTTGGGTACGATTCTGAAAAGCAAGAGATGAACGGCCTGCCGTTGACCAGTATCTGGTTCGACGACGACCTTTCGATTCTCAGGGGGCAATTGCTGCCTCAGACCCTGTCCGGCGGCTGGAGTGGAAGAGCGCGGCAAAGACGCAAAGACGGCACCACGTTCGAAGCCGACCTGACCGCCTTCCCGGTGCTGGACGGTGACGGAGAGCCAACCAGCATCGCCATCATCGTCCGCGAGATAATGGAGCGTGGGAAACCGGAACGAGAAAAGAGCGCGGCTTACGAGCACCGCGTCTTCCAGATTCAGCTTGCAGCCGGGTTGGCTCAAGAGATCGTTTCCGCCCCCACGCTGGACGAACTCTATCACCGCGCCGTCACACTGGTCAAGGAGCGGTTCGGCTATTATCACGTCCAGGTCTTTCATTACATTCCCAAGTTGAACGCCCTGGTGCGGGTCAAAAGTTACCCCCGCGCCGATGGAGAGGCCGCGACCGCCGGGCGCAGGCTGCCCTACGGCGCGGGGGTCGTCGGCGCGGCGGCTGCTGTTGGCAAGCCTATCCTGGTTCCCGATCTGTCTCAAAATCCCGACTGGACGCGCCCGGCCGGTTTCCCCGCCGCCGAGGGAGAGTTGGCCGTGCCCATCAGGTTGCGCAACCGGGTCTCGGGCGTGCTCGACGTCCTCAGCGACACCGCCGGCGCACTCACCCGTGAGGACGAAATCGTACTCCTGGACCTGGTCAGCCGGATCGCCGGGGCCATCGGAGATGCCCCCCTGCTCGAAGAGGCGGACGTTCTCCACCAATTCGCCCAGGCTCGCGTTGGGATTGGCTGGATCACGCTGGAGAACAACGTCATTGCCTACATGAACCCGGCTCTCTGCGCCATTCTCGGCGTAGATGATCCCAATGCCGCTCTGGGCAAGCCGATTGTGTCCTGCTACCCCCAACATCTGTGGGAGCGGTTGGAGAACGAGATACTGCCGGATGCCATACTAAAAGGCCAGTGGGATGGTGAGCTTGAGCTTATTTCATCTCAGGGCGTGACGATCCCCGTCGTGCAGAGTTTCTTCCTCGTCCGTGACGAGGATGAGCGCCCCCGCCACCTGGCTACGGTGGTGACGGACATCACCGCGCAACAAAGCTCGATGCTCCTTTTGAACAAATACACCAGGGAGCTCGAGTTTCTGAACGACATTGGTCTCAAGATGCACGAATCGCTCCAGCCAGCCCAATTCATGCGCTGGCTGGCCGGGCGTCTCCCCACGGTTATGCGCCACTCGGAGGTGTGCGTGGCAGCGATAGAGTTTGAAGGCCAGGTTTACGGGGCGGCAAGCACGCTGACGCTGCCGCGCCGGATCGCAGCCGAGATCGTCCTGGGTGGGCAAACGGCGGGCCGGATACACGTGGCGTATACCGAGGAGCGGGAATTTCTCTCCGAGGAAGAAACGCTGTTGGGCGACATCGCCAGGCGGGCGAGCAATTACGTCGAGAGCAACCGTTTGTTCGAGCAGACCCAGGCCGTGTTAGAGGAAATCAAGGCCAGCCACAGACTTTACCTCCCCAAACAATGGGTTGGACGCATGTCCGGCCAGGAAACATCTCTAGTGCATTCTCCTCTCACTCCCAGACCCCACGTGCAAAGCAACCGCGCCCGTGCAATACTGCATGCGTTTTGGAAGCGCATAACCAGCTAGTCACCGAACGAGTTCGGCGGGGCCGGCAGGTTGACGGGTGGATGTATGAGTGATATACTTGCGGACGCTCTAAAACCTGAGTGAGAGAGAACTCGATGAAACGCAAGTTATTGCTGTGCGCCGCTTTACTCCTGTCCGTCATATCTGCCCTGCTGCCGTGCCCGGCAGTCTCTGCCGCCGGTATCCCCGATTACCGCTTCGGCGTCGTCGAATCCTACGCCGCCCCGGATGCTGCTACCACGTTGGGCGCGGGCTGGACGAGGGTCACTTTTGAGTGGAACAGAATCCAGACCAACGGCCCCGACGAGTGGAACGTCACCCCAATCTCGGACGAGGTGCTGGCTAACGAGTTGGCCCAGGGCCGCCAGGTCACAGGGCTGTTGATCACCACACCCGGCTGGGCCACCGACGTCGGAATCGGCCCCGGCGTCCCGCAGGGCCTCTATCTCCCCAGCGACGACCCCAACAACCTGTGGGCCAATTTCGTCCGTACCATCGTCGCTCGTTACGCCGGGCGCATCGACCACTGGACGATTTGGAACGAACCCGAAATCCCCGCCAGTTCACCGGACATGACCTGGGGCGGCTCTATGGATGATTTTATCCAATTGCTGCGCGTCGCCTACACCGTCGCCAGGGAGACCAACCCCAACGCCGTCGTCCACATGGCGGCTGTGACCCATTGGTACAACGAACACTGGTTCGGCCAGTTCCTGGACGCGCTCACCGCCGACCCCAACGCGGCGGCCAACAATTATTACTTTGACGTTGCCACCTTTCACCTCTACCACGAGCCGGAAAAGATCTACGACGTGGTAGCTCACTATCGCCGCATGATGCTCGACCACGGACTCGCCAAGCCCATCTGGATCGCCGAGACCAACGCCTACCTCTCTCGCGTCTCGGAGGACGAGCAAGCGTCTTTCATCGTGCAGGCGTTCAGCCTCGAGATCGCCGCCGGGGCGGAGCGCATTGCCGTCTACAAGATGGCCGACACCGCGACCGATCAGGCAGCCGACCCCGAACCGTTTGGGTTGGTGCGGATGGACGGCAGCCGCAGGGCAGCTTTTACCGCTTACCAGGCGGCGACGACTTATCTGGCCGGTTTCCGCTCCGCCACCTGGGACCGGCGCGACGAGATCGCGGTGGTGACGGTAGACCGGGGGGAATGGACGACGACCGTCGTCTGGGCACGCACGCCCGAACCTCAGACCGCCATGATCCCGGCCCGGACGACTCAGGCATTGGTGGTAGACGCGCAGGGTTCGGCCAGCTACGTCTATCCAGAGCGCGGCTACTATTACGTTGGTCTGGCGGGCGCGGACTGCTCCGCAGGCTGCCAGATGGGAGGCCCGCCGCTGATGCTGGTCGAAGAGGCTCCCGTGAGCGCCATCACCGTGCTCGCCCCTCCATCGCCGACCCCGCCGGGCACCCCCGACCCCAACTTTACCCCCGATCCCGGTGACTGGCCCACCCCTACACCTACCTTTACCCCCACGCCTGCTCCCACGTCCACGTCCACGCCCCCCCCGACTCCGACCAGCACACCGACCAACACCCCCACGCCCACACCTGCCCCCACATTCACGCCCACGCTCACGCCCACGGTCACACCGATTCCTCTCCCCAGGTCGGATGTACCGGCTGCCCGTTCCTGGCTATTTGTCGGCGTGTTGGCTTTGGTCTTGGGGATTGTGGCCTGCGCTACGGGGAGTAGGCCGTCGTCGGATCTGGCGCCGTCATCTCCCGACCAGCCACGCCGCCAGGGCGACGATGACTCCCAGGACAATGACGGCCAGACAGCCCAGTTTGACTAGCGTCTTGGTCAGCTTGAGCATGCGGCTGAGGGTGAATAGAATTACCAGCAGTATCGTGCCGACGACGGACAGCATCACGAGTTGCCCAATAGTCAAACCCAAGAAAGTCTCCGACATTTGCACCTTCTCCTGTACCTCAGACGCCCAGCCCGACCAATTTGGCGACCCAGTTGCGTTTGGGGGTGAGCGCCGCCGTGGGGCAGACCTCGGTGCAACAGAGGCAGCCGATACAGTTGCTCAGGTCGAACTTGGGCGGTCGCCCGGCGGTAATAGTCTGGCGCGGGCAGACCTCGACGCAACGACCGCAGCCGATACACTTGGACGGGTCCAGCAACGGGCGTACCCGGGCCGCCTTACGCAGCGGCGCTCCGGCCCACGCCGGCAGGCTCAGGTACCAGTGGGATTTGGGTAAATCTACTTTGCCAAAGTCGATCGCCTGCCTGTCCCCCTCGACCTGTATCTCGTCCAGCCTGGATTTGCCCAGCCCCCGCTCGTCGGCGTAGCTCAGATGGAGCACCTCACCCTGCCTGTAACCCAGCGCCTGCGTGATCACCGCGTCCAGCGCCACCGGGTCGGCCGAGGCGGCCAGACATCCGTATTGGCGCGGAGTTCCCCCCATCCCTGGCCCATTTCCCTCCTGGCCGAGCACCCCATCCAACAGCGTCAGACCGGGCCGGACCAACTCTAACACGTCCACCAACGCCTGGCTGAAATCCTGCACGCCGGGGGCGCGGAGGTGAATCTCGCGCTTGCGCGTGCCGGGGATGGTTCCAAAGAGATTCTTTACCGCGCCCGTGTACAGGGTCAGAGCGTGGGTTTTGAGCTTGGGCAGATCGATCACCAGGTCAGCTTCCAGCACCGGCGGGGCGATGAAATAGTCGTGGCCGTTTAGCCGCTTCCAGGTCACCTGATCCAGGAGCACCAGTTTGGCCCCGGTGCGCTCCGCGACCTGCGTCATTCCTCCCTTGCGCCAGACCGGAGGGGGGTTTTGTATCGGGCCGGCGGGTGAATCCCCGATGAGCACCGTTCCACCGGCCCCCTGTACCAGTTCAGCCACAGCCTGAACCACAGTTGGGTGGGTCGTGAGGGCGCGCTCTAGTTTGGCTTCGGCCAGCAAGTTGGGTTTGAGCAGCACTTTCATCCCAGGGCGGACGAATCGCTCGATCCCTCCCAGGGGGGCAAGCGCGGCTTTTACCGCCCGGCGCACCTGGTCTGGTTCATACGACGTGCAGGTTGCGAGTGATACTTTAGGCATTGTGTTGTGCTCCTGAAACCTGGTCCAAAGCTGGGAGCTTTCGAAGACCGATCAATCGCCTCGCGTAAATAGAGGCGTCATTTTCTCCTCGATCACCAATTCTTCCATCATCTGCCTGGAAGGTGCCAGGTGAAAGCGGCTGGCCGCCTCCAGCACCCTGGGCATCAGGCGTGTGTCTCCGGCCGTGTTCAGAAACAGATTTTGACGCCCCAGCACCCAATGGACGGCTCTGTCTATCGCGTTCTGCCGCTCCAGTGGCTCGTACTCGGTGGTGCGAATGCGCGTCTTGTTCCCCCACGGCCCACGCGCGATTGATTTGACGGTCTGCACGGCCACGTTGCGCTTTTGGCACAGGTTCATCAGTGCTTCAAAGTCGGTGGCGTATTGCGAGTTTTGCATCATCACATAATTGTAAGGCAGCAGCACCGTGTCAAAGTCGAAACGTTCCAGGCTGCGGAGGTGCATTGCCGGGGCGTTCACGCCGTGCCCGGTCACGCCGATGAAACGGGTCAGCCCCTGCCGGCGTGCTTCGAGGGCGGCTTCCAATGCTCCGCCCTGCCCAAGTGCCGTCTTCCATTCTTTGGGGTCTACCAGGTTGTGCAATTGTAGCAGGTCTACCCGATCAACTTGCAGCCTCTCCAGCGAGCGCTGAAACTGCTCCCACGCCTGATCGTAGGTGCGTTCGTCTATCTTGGTAGCCAAAAAGAACTTTTGATCGTGGCGTTTGATCCAGGAACCGAGCAGCGATTCCGCATTCCCGTAAGATGGGGCCGTGTCAATGTGGTTGACCTGGTAATACAGCAACAGTTCCATCGTGCGGTCGGCGCGGGACTGGCTGACCGTGCTCAAGGCAGCAGCGCCAAAAATAGTACGTGTGCTCAAGTGGCCGGTGCGTCCGAACGGTTGTTTCTCGATCATTGCTCACTCCTTCGTGAACGATGGATTTCGTTCCTGGTGACATAGTTTACAACAAAATGGGCAAAACATCAACTGTTCGCTCTGATTCGAGAATTTGGGCAAATTTAGAGACCCGTGCTATAATCTTTTGACCTGTTGAAAGAGGGGAGGCGAGATGAAGGGATGGCATTGGTGGTTGACGAGTTGCTTGATGGGGCTGCTTTTGCTCTCTGGCTGCAAGAGCAGCAAGCCACTTTTCGAGGACGATTTCGGTGACGCGAACAGCGGCTGGGGCGCGGACGAGCGGCAAGAGTTCGACCGGGGATACGAGGAGGGCCAGTATTTCATCGCCCTGCACGAACCGGGCTGGTTTGCCTGGGCCAATCCCGGTCAGCGGTTCGGCGACGTGAGCGTCCAGGTGCAGGCCGGGCTGGCCTCTGGGTCGCAGGATGGACATTTCGGCCTCCTCTGCCGTTATGTGAACGCGGACAACTTTTACTATTTCGCCGTCAGCGCGGATGGCTATTACGCCATTTTCCGCCGCGTAGATGGCGGCGACCTGGAGCCACTCACCGGCGGCGGCAGCGGGATGCTCCCATCCTCTGCCATCGAGACGGGGGAGCAAACCAACGAAATTCGGGCCGTTTGCCAGGGGGAGGAGTTGAGCCTCTACGTCAACGGTGAACTGTTAGAAACCGTCAGCGACGACAGCCACGCGCGGGGTGACGTTGGCCTGGGGGCCGGAAGCGGTTCGGAAAGCGGTGGGCGCGTCCGGTTCGATGACCTGATCGTCACCAGGCCGCACACGGAGGAGTGAATTATGAGAGCGATAAATAGGAAACAGATCGTTGCAACATTCCTGGTTCTGCTGTTTGTCCTTTTCCTGGCCGGGGGCGTGGCACTCGTGCGGAGCCGGCGTACCCCGCGTCCCACTCCTATGCCGGCGGCAGAATTGCCCTGGGACGACGATTTCTCAGCGCCCGGCGTCTGGCAGACCGAATCCGACTCGGCCGCCCAGGTGATGGTGCAGGATGGGGAGATGCGCGTCTACGTCGCCGCGCCCAACCAACTGGCCTGGGCCTTTGCCGGGCACGAGTTTTCCGATTTTGTCCTCACGGTTCAGGCCACCCAGGTCGCTGGCCCCGACGACAACGAATACGGCCTGCTGGCGCGGATAGAGGACACCGACCACTTTTACCGTTTCTCTATCAGCGGCGACGGCTACTATATGGTCAGCAAGTACGACGGTGAAGCGTGGACTCCACTGAGCGGCGACTGGGCGCTCTCCGACGCCATCCAGACCGGGGCAGCGACCAACCTCCTGCAAGTCATCTGCCAGGGAAAGAGCCTGACCTTTCTCGTCAACGGGGTACAACTGGCCCAAATCGAGGACGCCGATTACGCTCACGGCGACGTGGGCCTCTACGCCGGGTCGTTCTTTGAGCCGGGGGTGGAGATTCACTTTGACAATTTGCGCGTGGAGGAGCCGTAGCGCAGCCGACCGAGATTTGCCAGGTAGAACATATTCTGTTATAATGCCCTCTGTTCGGGGCGTGGCGCAGTTTGGCTAGCGCGCTACAATGGGGTTGTAGAGGCCCCGGGTTCAAATCCCGGCGCCCCGACCAGTGAGGAGGGTCCTTGTTTTGGATTCTCCTCTTTTGTTGTATCTACCCGGTGTAAAAATCCGTATGTGCAGCCCGTGTTTGTCCGTGCCCCAACGAGTGGCAGAGCTGCAAATGCGAGAAACAAGCCAGGGGAGCTAACGTGGATCATAACACAAACGACGACGACCAGAAAGCAAAAGACGATCCCTCCGAGATCATCCTCGACGTGGACGCACGGGTCGAGAGCCTGCTCTTTGTGGCCGACGCACCCGTCTCCATTGGACGGCTGGCAAAAGCGTTGGAAGCCACGGAAGGACAGGTCGAAAAGGCGCTCTCCGAGCTAGGGACAATCTACGCCGGGCGCGGGCTGCGCTTGCAACGGATCGGCAACCGGGTGCAACTCGCCACCGCGCCGGCGGCAGCCCCGGACGTGGAGCGGTTCCTGGGGTTGGAGGTGCGCACCACACTTTCCCGCGCCGCCCTGGAGACGCTGGGCATAGTCGCCTACCGCCAGCCGATCACCCGCCCCGAGATCGAGGCCATCCGGGGGGTCAACTCGGATAGTGTCCTGCGCACCCTGCTGCGCGTCGGGGTGATCGAGGAAGTGGGACGCGCCCCCACGGTTGGCCGCCCCGTCCTCTACGGCACCACCTTCGAGTTCCTGCAACACTTTGGCCTGCAAAGGCTGGACGAACTGCCGCCGCTGGAGGAGCTTGCCCCGGACGACGCGCAGCACGAGGAAACGTGATCGTCTGATCTGCGGGGGGATTGATCCGTGAATCCTGCACATCCGTGTTCTTTCGCTCCCGCCCATCCGTGTTCTCTCGCTTGTCAGAACACGGATGAGCAGGATTATCTGATCTGCGCGAGCCTCCATCCGTGAATCCTGCACATCCGTGTTCTTTCGCTCCCGCCCATCCGTGTTCTCCCGCTTGTCAGAACACGGATG
>CAYNVC010000102.1:0-8458 GCA_964400615.1 uncultured Anaerolineales bacterium
TTTCTGTGGTGTGTTTGTGGGTGCCGGGGGGTGGGGTGGGGGGGGGGCGCGCCCCCCTCCCCCCCAAACGCGCCGCAGGCGCGGCAAGACCTGTCAGGTCTGTGGGGGTAGAGCAGGGCCTGGTGTCACGCCTGATGTTTCATCTGCCCCAATATCGCCCCGCCCGTCATTTGCCCGGACATGATGGCAGGCTCGAACCCGCCACCGGGCTGTGTCCACGCGCCGACAAAGTACAACCCATCCAGCGGCCCCCGGTGGCCCATACGCCAGACCATGTTATCGCGCGGCGGTTGGTTAAAGCCATAGATCGAGCCGCCGATGGAACCGGCGTACCGCATATTGGTCAGCGGGGTAGAGACCTCGACCACCTCGGCCTGCTCGCGCAGCCCCGGCGCTAATTGCTCCGCCATCTGGATCATCCCATCGGCCAGGCGGTTCTTGGTCGCCACGTACCCGGCGGGCGGGACGCTGTACCACTGCTGGCCGTACATCAGCGCGGTCAGCACGACGATGGACGTGCCCGGCGGCGAAATGTCGGGATAGACCGCGTTGTAGCAGGTGATGGCAATCGCCGGCACTTTTTCCAGCCCTCCTTGTGAGGGGGGGAGCAGCGGGGCACGCATCGCCTCGTAATGGCCGTCCATATCGTAATCGCTGTTGAGAAAAATCTCGTGCTCGGTCAACCCCAGCTCCTCCGCCGGACGGGCCACGCCCAGGTAGACGTTGAGCGTGGAGGGAGCCACCTCGCTCGATTGCAATTTGGTGAAAAAGCCGGGCGGAACCTCGTCCTGGCCGATCATCTCGCGGCAGGTGGTGATGGGGTCGGCGTTGGAGATGATCCAGTCGGCCCGGATCTCTTCCCCTTCCTCCGTGATCACGCCGGTGACGCGCCCGTTCGCGGTGCTGATCTTGTGGACGCCGCAATTCATCCGCGCCGTGCCGCCCAACTCCTCGAAGCGGGCCAGGAAACCGTTGGAGAGCGCCTGTGACCGTCCCTTGGGGAACGCGGCCCCGCGCTGGACGTAGGCGGCCAGCGTGCTGGCAAAGTACATGAACGAGATTTTAGAGGGCGGCATACCCACGTACCCCCAGTACTGGGAGAGCACCGCCCGCGCACGGGGGTCGTGCACGTCCCGGTTCAGCACCTGGCCCCAGGTGACGGGCAGGTAGCGGAAGAAATGGGGGAATTGGAACGGCATCAACGCTCTGTTGAACTGGCCGCGCTGCCGCACGACGCGGGAGAAATCACGCCCAAAGTCGAAAACCCGGCCGAGGAAGCGCCGGATTCCCTGCGCTTCGTGGGGAAAGGTCTCGCACAGTTTGGCCTCGAACTGCTCCCGTCCCACCGGCAGGGTGACGTCCAGGTCGGGAAAGACGGAGCGGTAGAGGTTGGGGACGTGCAGAAACTCGACCTCGTCGTTCATCCCCAGGTATTCCAGGTAGCGGTACACGCCCCCGCGCCGTTCGGGGGGGCCGATGCCGGAAAGCTCGTGCAGCGCGATCTCGAACTCGTACCGGCCGCGGACGAAACTGGTGGCATATCCGCCGGGGACGTTGTGCCGCTCCAGGAGCAGCACGTCCAGCCCGTTGCGGGCCAGCATCGCCGCCGCCGAAAGCCCGCCCAGTCCCGCGCCAATGACGATTGCATCGTGTTTTTTGGTCATGGTCTCTCCTCGCGTAGAATCGTTGCGTTTCACGCCTTCCGTGCTTCTTCCTCCCGTAGTTCGCGCCGCAGCACTTTGCCGATGATGGACTTGGGCAGGTCGGCGCGGAACTCGATGATGCGCGGCGCTTTGTAGGCCGCCAGTCGCTCCCGGCAGAACGAGATGATCTCCTCCTCCGTGGCGCTCTCTCCCTCTTTGAGCACGATGAATGCCTTGACCGTCTCGCCCCGGCGCGGGTCGAGCACGCCGACCACCGCCGCCTCCTTCACCGCCGGGTGCTCGAACAGCACCGCTTCGATGTCGGTGGGGTAGACGTTATAGCCACCGGCGATGATAATGTCCTTTTTGCGGTCGGTGATGTGGAAATAGCCGTCCTCGTCCATATAGCCGATGTCGCCGGAATAGAACCAGCCGGGTTGCCCATCGGGGCCGACGCGCAGCGCGTTGGCCGTCTCGGTTGGCATGTTCCAGTACCCCTTCATCACCTGTGGCCCCTTGATGATGATCTCGCCGACTTCGCCCACCGGCATCTCTCTCGTCCCGCTGTCCGCGTCCACGATCTTGAGTTCGGTATCCGGCACGGGCACGCCGATGGAGCGGGCGCGGGGGTGATCAATCGGATCCATACAGGCCGTCGGGCTGGTCTCGGTCAATCCATACGCCTCGACCATCTTGCCGCCGGTGATGGCCTCGAATTTCTGTTGCACCTCCGGGGGCAGCGGGGCGGCCGCGCTGGCGGCGAAGCGGAGCGAGGTCAGATCGTACTCGTCCCGCGTTGGAAAGTTGTTGAAACCGATGAACATGGTCGGCACGCCGGGGTAATAGGTGACGCGGTGTTTTTCGATTGATTTGAGCACGTGCACCATGTCGCGCGGGTTGGGAATCTGGACGATGGTGAGCGCGTTGGCAATGCTGGTGTTCATCCCCACGGTCAGGCCGTAGACGTGAAAGTAAGGCATCACCGAGAGCATGACGTCCTGCGCCTCACGGCTCTTGGACCAGACGTTGAGCGTGATGGCGTTAGAGACCAGGTTGCGGTGGGTGAGCTGCGCCCCCTTGGGGACGCCCGTGGTGCCGCCGGTATAGATCAGCGTGGCGACCTCGTCCGGCGCGGTCTCGA
The DNA here is from genome assembly GCA_964400615.1 of uncultured Anaerolineales bacterium. GTDB lineage: Bacteria > Chloroflexota > Anaerolineae > B4-G1 > B4-G1 > B4-G1. The sequence continues at coordinate 2,785 of CAYNVC010000102.1, forward strand.
CCGGCGCGGGCCGGGCCGGTGCGCTCTTGAGAACGTCCTGGAACCAGTGGGTATCCGCGTCGCCAGAGATATCCACCCGGTGGCCCTCTTTTTTCTCCTTGCCCACCGTAAAGAGGAACTTGAGCAGCGGTGGGAAATACTCTTTGATGTTGGTGACGATCACCCGTTCGAGACCGGTCTCGGCGCGGATGGATTTGACCCGTCCGTAGAGGCTGCTCATGACGACGATTGTCTCCGCGCCGGAATCGTTGACCAGGTGCTCGACCTCGCGGGGGACGTAGAGCGGGTTGCAGCAGACGACGATCCCGCCGATGCGCCAGGTGGCGTAGGCGGCGATGATGAACTGGGGGCAGTTGGGCAGCATTATCGCCACCCGGTCCCCTTTCTCGATCCCCATCTTTTGCAACCCGGCCGCGAACCGGTTCACCGCGTCGTCGAGCTGGCGGTAGGTCATACTGGCGTCCATCACGTGCGAGCCGACCGCCGCGCCAAAGATGATGGCGGTGTGGTCGGGGTGTTTGGCCGCCGAATCGGTCAGGAATCGATCCAGCGGGATAGGGGGATAGTCAATCGTCGTCGGTATTCCCTCGTCATAGTGCTTCAACCAGGGCTTGGACATTTTGGTTTCTCCTTTCACAATCCCAGACTCAACTCCATAAAATCGAGCAGCAACAGCAGCGTGTTCGGCTCCACGTCGGGCGAGATCAAAAGCATGCCGTGCATATCCCCTTCATATTGCACCATCCGGTAGTGGTCGCCGCTGGCAGATCGGCAGGTCTGGGCTGCGGTCGTGTCGCCCTCCGCAAACAGGCACCAATCCGGCTTGGGCGGTTGCTCCGTCTCCAGAGTGTCCACGGCGTTGGCGTAGGGCACGGTCAGATAGTCACCCGGTGAGAACGAGAACCCTCCCAGGCAACTGTTCTCGTACTGTTGGTTGAGCCAGAAGCAGCCGTCGGGAGCGCCGTCGGCCCCGATGCTGGCCCCGGCGGCGATTATGCGCTGCGGGTCAACCCCTTCCAGCCCGTGCGCCGTCTCCATAGCGGCCTGCGCGTCCAACAGCCAGTTCTGGTCGAACGAGCTACAACCGCCCTCGCAACCACGGAAGGTAAATGTAAAGACGGCGAAAGATTGCTCCTCCCACTCGGCCGGGAGCGGGGGGAACCAGGAAGGATCGAGCCAGGGCACGCCCTCTGGGTTGGCGCTTTGCCCACCCAGGCCGCGATTTTGCAGCCAGTAGGCGATCTCGACCCAGTCGTATTGGTCGCCCGGCGCCCAGTGCATGAGCACGACCAGCGGCGCGGGGTTAGCCAGTGCCGGATAATAAATTCCCTCCAGGTTCTGGCCGTCCGCGGCCTGAAACTGGATACTTTGTGGTTCGGGGGGCAGTGATGCGAGACCGGGTTCCTCCGTGACCGGCGGTTCGGTGGGCGCTACGGTGGGAGGAGGTGTCTCTGTCGGTGGCTCGGCGGGAGGAGGCGTCTCCGTCGGTGGCTCGGTGGGGGCTGTGGTGGCAGTTGCCCCTGGCCCACAGGCGCTGAGTGTGAGCAAGAGCACGAACAAGAGTAATACTATCGGTTTCCGGGTCATCTTTATCTCCTTATTATTGAAATCTTGTCTCCTGAACCATCTGCTGTTTCTGAATCAACTTGCGCACCTGGGTCTGCGTCGCCTCGTCGCGGATCGGCTCCACCACCGAGACCGGGAGGCCGTCCGTGTTGATCTCCCGTTTCCACTCGATTACGAACCCGGCCACCAGCGCGTACCCGCAGCCGCCGACGCCGCAGCAGGTGGTGTCGAAAGCGCCGTAGCCGACCCAGTACAATATCTCCCGCCCCTGGTACGGTAGACGCGCCTCCTGCACCAGCGCGTACCACCCGCCGATGGCGGTGACTTGCTGGTTCAACCGGGGGTGAACGACGCGCTCCGTTTTTGTCATAGTGGTTCAACTGTGATACAATCGGGTATAATTTTGGAGGTGAGCTATGCCGTCCCCGTTTCCCGGAATGGATCCGTATCTGGAAAGTCCGCTTCTCTGGCACGACGTACATCAAGCTCTGGCTGCCCAAATTCGCCGTCAACTTGCGCCCCGCCTCTCGCCGCGCTACGTGGCCCGGTTGGAGACCCGCTTTGTCTCTTCCGCGCCCGACGAGCAGACCGGCGGCATTTTGTACCCCGACGTGGATATCACGTCGGTGCAACTCCGAGAACAGGCCACCGTGACTTACCAGGTGCGTACCGGCGACGCTGATACCGTCACTCCGTCTCCGCCGCTCTTGCTGCGGGTTGCTCCCATCGAACGGATCAGGTTGGTGACGGTCGAGATTCGGGACGCGGCCCAGAACCGGCTGGTGACGTCCATCGAAATCCTCTCCCCGGTCAACAAATGGGGCACCGGGCTGCAAGAGTACCGCCGCAAGCGGGAGACCGTGTTCGCCTCCGAGGCGCATCTTTTGGAGATTGACCTCCTGCGCCAGGGTGTGCGTGTCCCCCGGTTGTTTGGGTTGCCAAAGGCGGATTACTTTGTCTTTCTGACCCGCGCCGAACGGGGCGAAGTGGTCGAGACCTGGCCCTTTGGTGTGCGCGACCCGCTGCCGGTGGTGGTGGTTCCTCTTCTCCCCGGCGACGACGACGTGCCGCTCGACCTGGGCCGTGCCCTGCGCACCATCTACGACGAAGCCCGCTACGACCTGAGCATTGATTACAGCGTGCCCCCCGTCCCTCCTCTATCCGACGAGGATGCCGAATGGGCGCAGACGCTCGACATCTGACGTTTGACGCCTGACGTTTGCCGTTCTACTCCCCGTACCGTCCCACAATCGCAATCGCGCTCACGTTCATATAGGGCATTCCACCCAGGTTGTGAGTCAGACCGTAGCGCGGGTTGGCGATCTGCCGCTCCCCGGCCCGTCCCTGGAGCTGGAGATACATCTCGTACAACATCCGCAGCCCCGAAGCGCCGATGGGATGACCAAAGCACTTTAACCCGCCGTCGGGCTGGCACGGAATCTGCCCGTCCAGGTCGTAGAACCCGTCCAACACGTCTCGAGGAGCCTGTCCACGCTCAGAGATGTGCAGGTCTTCCATCGTCACCAGTTCGGTGATGGAGAAACAGTCGTGCACCTCCATCATGCTGATCTCCTGGCGCGGGTCGGTGATGCCCGCTTCTGCGTATGCTTTGCTGCTGCACGTGGAGGTGGTGATAAAGTGGTCGCCGGCCCAGTCATTGTACCCCATTTCCTCCCCGCTGGAAAGTGACAACTGGAGCGCTTTGACGCTGACCAGGTCTCGCTTGCCCATTCCCTGGGCGATCTCTGGGGTGGTGACGATGGCGCAAGCGGCCCCGTCGCTGACCCCGCAGCAGTCGAACAGCCCCAGCGGGTAGGCGATGGTGGGCGCGGCCATCACCTGCTCGATTGTGACCGGTTTGCGCAGGTGGGCTTTGGGATTGTGGGCGGCGTTGGCGTGGCTCTTGGCAGAGACGTGCGCCATCGCCCGTTTCAGGTCGTTCATCTGGACGCCGTGTTTGGCGGCGTAGGCGGTCGCCAACTGGGCGAACGCTCCCGGCGCGGTGACGTTGGGCATCCATTGCCAGGTCAGCGTGCCAGCGCCGGATCCCCAGTTGGGCAGGCCACCGTACCCAATGTCCTTTAATTTTTCCACGCCCAGCGCCAGCGCGATGTCGTAAGCGCCGGAGGCCACCGCGTAGCAGGCTCCACGGAATGCCTCTGTCCCGGTGGCGCAAAAGTTTTCGACGCGCGTGACCGGTATGCGGGGCAGCCGCAAGGTCAGCGAGAGCGGCAGCGCGCTCTTGCCGGCGTTGATCTCCTCGAAGCAGGTGCCCAGCCAGGCGGCTTGAATCTCGCGCCGGTCGATTCCGGCGTCCTCGATTGCCTCCTCGAACGCCTCGACCATCAACTCTTCCAGTCCCGCGTCCCACCGCTCGCCGAATTTGGTGCAGCCCATTCCAATGATAGCGACTTTGTCCCGTATTCCTGTGGCCATAGTTCAATCTCCTTTGTATTTTGAAAGCGTCACTGGTAATTGCGCAACGTCAACGGCAGGTAGACGTACACCACGTACTCGTCCGCGCCGAGGTCAGGGATGCCTATGCGGCGGTCGCCATCAATGTCATTTGTCACGCTGGTGGCTGCTCCCTGGTCAATGGCTGCTGACCCGGCTCCAATGTGATAGTCTTCACCGGTAAAGCCCGGATCGCCGGTCACATTGGTGCTGCTGACGATGTGACCGTTGCCTCCCCAACCTGTCTCGTTCGCCCAGGAACCTGCGCCCCACAGTGTGGCCTTTAGCGTGGCGGTGCTGCCGGCAGCGACGGTGATGCCCACCGTGTGGCTGACCAGGATGGTGTTGGTGAGAGTCACGACGCTGGTGCCGGTTACATAGACCCCGCTGCCGGGGACAAATCCACGGTTGTGAGCGATGGTGTTGTGTATCAAAGTGGCGGTCGAGTCCTGAACCAAAATGCCGGCCGCGCACGGGGCCCCCATCTTGACGTTATCCGCCACCAGGTTGTTGATCAACGTGGCATCGCTGTGCTTTATTCCCATCCCGGCTTCGGAGCTGGCCTGGTTGCTCTGGATCGTGTTTCCCTCGAACGTGACCACGGCTTTTTCGACGAACACCCCTCCCCCGTAATGCAGGGCCATGTTGCTGTACACTCGATTATGTGTCAACCTGGCTCCGTCGCCGCTGTCGAGGTAGATCCCTCCGCCCAACTGAAAAGCCTGGTTGTCGTGAATTTCGTTATCGGCCAGCGTGGCCCCGTCGCTCTTGTAGAAATAGACCCCGCCGCCGTTTTGCAATTGGGCTATGTTGTTGAAAATATGGTTGTTTGACAGGGTGATGTCGTCGCTGCTGACATCGGCGGAAACCCCGCCGCCGCTATTGGCTGTGTTGCTGTAGATGTAGCTATCTCTCAGCGTGGCGTTGGTGCTGCTCTTGAATGCGACTCCACCGCCGCCCCACCCGGCCGTGTTGCTGTAGATATAGCAATTGTTGATGATGGGGTGGGCATCCTCGACATAAACGCCGCCGCCATCGTTGCTCGAGATGTCGCCACCGGTCAATCGCAGCCCATCCAGTGTAGGTGTGAAATTGCCAGCGACGTAGACCACCCTCCCTAGCTTTCCGGCATTCAGCGTGGTAGGGTGAGCCTGTGGGTCGCGGGTTGCAAAGTCGGTGCTGTAGCCGCCCTGCACCGTCACCGATTTGTTGAGATAGAGCACCTGGATGTGACCAGAGCGGGTGTGTGTGTCGGTGTAGGTTCCCGTGGCAACGCGAATTTCGGCGCCGTCGTCGGCCACGTCCACGGCGTGTTGCACAGTGGCGCATGGCTGGCTCGACGAGCAGGGGTTACCATCGTTCCCCAACGGGGGCGGAGCGATGTAGAGAGTAGCGGAGGCGGCGTGGAGGGGGCGGTGAAAACCGCTCAACACTATTGCCAAAAGCAGCACCTCGGCCAGTGCCGGTAAAATGGCAAGAACCAATCGCATTAGTCGCCGCGTGTTCATCTTACCTCCTCGTATAATGGTTGGTTGGAAAGAGTTCAACTTGTGCAGTATTCTATCACACCTTTGCGGAGAAGCAAAAACGCGACACGGGAGAAAAATGGGCGCTGAAGGTGTAGGCGTGGTTTCGAGCGACGATGCGTGGCGCA
>CAYNVC010000103.1:0-8447 GCA_964400615.1 uncultured Anaerolineales bacterium
ATCGGTGCGGCCAGGATGACGTCCTCGCCCACATGCGGCCAGGATGGTCGTGTTCCAACCGGCACGCGGATCGCGGGCATCCTGCCCGCATCGGTGCGGCCAGGATGACGTCCTCGCACGCATGCGGCCAGGATGGCCGCGTTCCGGCTGGCGTCTTGCCCGCATGCTCGTTTCTGTGATTTGACACAATGGGGAAATGAGGTAAAATTAGAATCCGGTTCTGGCCCACGTAGCTCAGCAGGTAGAGCACACCCTTGGTAAGGGTGTGGCCATGGGTTCGAGTCCCATCGTGGGCTTGGGCGACAAATCAAACAAATGTGGTGATGCAATGGCTAAAAAAGCAATCCGGATGGTAATTACTCTCGCTTGCACAGAATGTAAGGAGCACAACTATACGACGGAAAAGAATCGGCGTAACGATCCCAGCCGTCTCGAGTTGAGCAAATATTGCCCTCGCTGCCGCAAGCACACACTGCACCGCGAGACCAAGTAGGAATTCGCAGGCGAGTAGCTCAATTTGGCAGAGCAACGGTCTCCAAAACCGTAGGTTGCGGGTTCGATTCCTGCCTCGCCTGCCTCAAAGACAAGGTGGTCAAGACACCGCCAGGCACGTATGGCGGTGTCTTGAAGTGTAAGGCCAGGTTCACAAGCAACAATGTGGAGATTATAACGTGACTAAGAAAAAGAGCAAAAAAAAGGGGCGGAAAGAAAACGCCGTCGTGCGCTATCTGCGGGAGACGCAGGTGGAGCTGGGAAACGTACACTGGCCCAGCCGTCAGGAGGCGTGGAACCTGACCGGAATCGTCGTCGCCGTCACCGTCTCTATGGCGCTCCTGTTGGGCCTGTTGGATTATCTGTTTGCCCTGGAATTAGCCGGGATCATCGCCAAAAGTATATCCGCTATCGGAATATTGGTCGTAGCCTCGATCCTGAGCGTGATAGGTGTGATGCTCTTGAATCGGGACTAGCCGGACGAACAAACGACGATGTTTGAAGAAAGTGAAATCGAAGCCAATCTCCCGGCCACCGAGGTCGAAGAGGAGATAGCCATAGAAACGTCACCCGCCACCCCCGAAGCAGATGGCGCGGAGCAAGTGGCCGCGCCGGCGGAGCAGGTAATTTCCGAGGTCGAACCGGGAACCGACGGGGACGAGAGCGAGGCCGAGGTTGCAGCCACGGACTCGCAAGACGAAGCGGGCGAGACAGTGCCCGATGGGCGAGCATGGTACGTCGTCCATTGCTATTCTGGTCACGAAAACAAGGTCAAACACAATTTAGAGCAGCGCATTGAGACGATGCAATTGCACGACCAAATCTTTCAGGTCGTGGTTCCCACCGAAGACGAAATCGAGGTGCGCGACGGCAAGCGTCGCACAATCGAACGGCGCGTCTTTCCCGGGTACATCCTGGTACAGATGCTCCTGGACGACGACTCCTGGTACGCGGTGCGCAACACGCCAGGTGTGACGGGATTCGTGGGAATGGGAAATAAGCCAACTCCGCTGCGCCCCGAAGAAGTCCAGGCCATACTGAAGCGCATGGAGGCCAATGCCCCCAAGATCAAGGTCACGTTCAAACAGGGTCAAAAGGTACGCATCATTGATGGCCCATTCAACGAGTTCATCGGCATGGTGGACGAGCTTGACATGGAACGGGCCAAGGTACGGGTGATGGTATCTTTCTTTGGCCGCGAGACGCCGGTCGAACTGGACTTTTTGCAGGTGGAGAAAATTTGATTTTCCAGGACGGAGGATAATGAAAAAAGTCAAAGCGGTTGTCAAATTGCAGATTAGCGCCGGAAAAGCCAATCCAGCCCCCCCGGTGGGGCCGGCGCTGGCACAGCACGGGATCAACCTGATGCAGTTCTGCAAAGAGTACAATGCCCGCACAGCCGGTCAGGTGGGTAACATCATTCCAGCCGAGATTACCATCTATCAGGATGGTTCGTTCAAATTCACGCTCAAGACTCCCCCCACGCCCGATCTGTTGCGTAAGGCGGCCGGGGTAGAGCACGGTTCAGCCGAACCGAACAGGATCAAGGTTGGCAATATCACTCACGCGCAGTTGGAAGAGATCGCCAAAATAAAAATGAAGGATCTCAACGCCATAGACCTGGCAGGCGCAATGCGGCAGATCGAAGGCACGGCGCGGAATATGGGGATCACAATTTCGGATTAACGTCAAACCGTGGGAGGGCGCACAACCCGCTAATACCACAAGGAGGAACAATGACTAGACGAGGAAAAAAGTACCGCCAGGCGTTGGAAAAAGTAGACCGGATGAGGTTCTATACGCCGCAGGAGGCGTTGACACTGGTCAAGGAGACCAGTTACGAGAACTTTGACGCTACGGTAGACGTCCACTTCCGGTTAGGGATCGACCCGCGCCACTCGGACCAACAGGTGCGTGGCACTGTGCTGTTGCCGCAAGGGCTGGGCAAGGATGTGCGAGTGCTGGTCTTTGCCGCCGGCGACGGCGAGAAAATCGCCCAGGAAGCCGGGGCCGATTACGTGGCTTCGGACGACGAGTGGATGAAAAAGATTCAAAACGGATGGACGGATTTCGATGTCGCCATCGCCGTGCCTGAGATGATGGGCAAGGTAGGGCGATTGGGGCGCGTGCTGGGGCCGCGCGGGTTGATGCCTAATCCCAAGACCGGCACGGTGGCCCCGGAAGAGGATTTGCCCCGCCTGATTCAGGAGGCAAAAGCGGGCCGGGTCGAGTTCCGGGTGGACAAGACCGCCAATATGCACGTGCCAATCGGCAAGGTGAGCTTTTCGACCGAGCGGCTGCTCGAGAATCTGGCCGCGCTGGTAGATGCGGTCAAGAAAGCCAGGCCGGCAACCAGCAAAGGAACGTACATCCGCAAGATCACGGTCACGTCTTCGATGGGCCCTGGCATAAAAGTAGACCCGATCCAGGCAATGGCAATGGAGGTGGCATAAGAGATCAGGTTTACGAGGAATTCAGCCCAAGACAGCAGGTGCGCCCCAGGGCGCTTAATCGGCCTGCCGAGGCAAGGTGCAATTATCCCCCTCAACCAGAGGTGAACGGGTGTCCCTGCGTCGGCATGGCGCAGGGATTTTTTTCATTCCAGGCAAAAAAGGAGGTGAGTGCGGTTGGCAATTTCAAAGCAGAAAAAGGTCAAGTTGATCGCCGAGTACAAAGAAGAACTCGAACAAAGCCAGGGGTTCATCCTGACCGACTACCGGGGGCTGAGCGTGAGCGACATCAGCGACATCAGACGAGAGATGCGCCCCCAGGGAGCCAGGTTCCAGGTAGTCAAGAACCGGTTGCTGCTCCTGGCGCTGGCGGACGCAGGTATCTCGCTGCCCCAGGATTGGCTCATCGGCCCGACGGCCATCGGTTTTTGCCACGACGAGGTTCCGCCGGTAGCCAAAGTGCTGACAGACGCAGCCAAGAATCTGGAGACTCTGCACATCAAAGGCGGAGTGCTCGACAAGGCAGTAATCGAGGCGGCGCAAGTGCGTGCCCTCGCCAGTCTGCCGTCGCGCGATGTGCTATTCGCGCAAACGCTGGGGACAATCAACGCTCCCGCCACCCAACTGGTGGGGGTCGTCGCCAGTGGTATCCGCCAGGTGCTCAACGTGCTGCAAGCATACGTGGACAAGCTAGAGGCCGGGCCTGAGCAGGCCGCCGAACCGGCCTAAAGCGGCGGTTACGGAAAGCCGCCCTACAACCCCCGACATAGTCGGGTTGGTCGAAATAAAATTTCAGGAGGAAAATGAAAATGGCAGATCTGGACAAGATCGCAGAGCAAATCAGTGAACTAACGTTGTTGGAAGCCTCTGACCTGGTTAAAATGTTGGAGGAAAAACTGGGCGTGAGCGCCGCCGCTCCTGTGGCGATGGCGGCGATGCCGGCGGCTGCTTCGGCAGAACCGGAAGAGGAACAGACCGAGTTTGACGTCATCCTCAAAGAAATTGGTCCCAAAAAGATCAACGTCATCAAGGCGGTGCGGCAGCTCACCGCGCTGGGGCTGAAGGAAGCCAAAGACGTGGTGGACAGCGCCCCCAGCACCGTGATGGAAGCGGTCTCGAAGGAAGCGGCGGAAGACGCCAAAGCCAAGCTGGAAGAAGCCGGCGCGGTAATCGAACTAAAATAGCACCGGGCGACAAACAAAGCCGCTCCCATTACGGGAGCGGCTTTGTGTTATACCGAATTTCGGGTGAGGAAACGATGATCGAGGTGAAAATCCCGGGCCGAGACGAGTACAATCTACGCCATCTCGTGCTGGACGTCAACGGCACCGTCGCGCTGGACGGCCAACTGATAGAGGGGGTGGCCCAGCGAGTAACCGAATTACGCGGCGTGATCGAGGTTCACATGCTCACCGCCGACACCAGGGGGCGGCAGCAAGCCATAGACGCACAGTTGGGAATGCAGGCTGCCCGCATCACGCCCCAAAACGAGGCTGCCCAGAAAGCAGCGTTCGTGCAGGGATTGGGGAGCGAGTGGGTATGCGCGGTCGGGAACGGCGCAAACGACGCCCAAATGTTACGGGAAGCCAGGCTCGCCATCGCCGTGCTGGGCGAGGAGGGGTTGGCAACGGAAACTCTGAACGCGGCCGACGTGGTCGTCCCCAACATCAACGCCGCGTTGGATCTGCTGTTGAATCCCTTGCGGCTGGTTGCAACTCTACGACGCTAGATTGCTCACCGGTCATTTTCCACACGCTTTCCCACCAGGATCATCTCCCGGTGGTTGTCCGGGCCGTATGGCTCCTGGGAAAGCAGCGCATCCCCATAGGTGGCGCTGATCTCTAGCCCGGCCCGCTCGAACATGAGGCGCAGCTCGGGCAGGGTGTAGAGACGGACGCGCTCCTCGTCGTCCCACTCGTGTGTCACCCCGTCGTTATCCGTGAAGCGAAAGATGCCGCGCGTGATGCAAGTGGCAGGGTCAAACTGCACGTCCATCCAATAGATACCCTCCGGTCTCTCCTGCCAGGTGCGGCGCGTGCGTTGGCTTTCCACAAAGGTGGTGAGGTCGGAAAGGTGTAACAGCACCCGCCCGTCTGGCTTGATCGCGCGGGCGATGCCCTCGAGCACGCGCTGGTTGGTCTCGTCGTCGAAAAAGCCAAAGCTGGTGTTGAGGATCACCAGGGCGTCGAACTCGTCCCGGTAAGTCATCTCCCGCATGTCCCCCTCGACGAAGGTGACATTGTCCAACCCGTCGGTGGCAGCCTGCGCGGTGCAGTATTGCACCAGGCTGGGAGCGATGTCCAGCCCCACCACCTCGATCCCGCGCCGCGCCAGGAGACGGGCGTGTACGCCGGAGCCGCACGCCAGGTCGAGCAGCCGTTCGCCGGGTTCGAGCTCGAGCACACGGACGATGAACTCGACCAGGCGCTCGTCCCAAAAATCAATCGAGCGAATTCCCTGCCGGTGGATGACGCGAAATTGATAGGCCCACCAATCCCAATCGTGCGTCACGGTGTTTTTCAAATCCATCTACCCGCTCCCTTCGTCCCACGGTTTATAGTCCAACGATTGGTGTCTGAAATAAGTGTCGTACAGCTCGGCATAATGGCCGCCCTGGGCCATCAATCCGGCGTGCGTGCCCTCCTCGATGATCCGGCCCTGCTCTATGACAATGATCCGGTCGGCGTGTTTGACGGTCGAGAGCCGGTGAGCGATGATGATGGCGGTTCTATCCCGCATGATGGTCTCCAGGCCGTCCTGGATTTGCATTTCGGTGAAAGGATCCACGCTGGCGGTCGCCTCGTCCAGGATGAATATGGCCGGGTCTTTGAGCAGCACTCGCGCCAGGGCAACGAGCTGTCGCTGCCCCATAGAGAGATTGGCGCCGCGCTCTCCCACGTCGGTTTCCAGCCCGTCCGGCAGGTCTGCCAACCAATCGCCGTGGCCGATGTGCATGGCCGCCCGGCGCACTTGGTCGGCGCTCGCCTCCGGCCGGCCGTAGCGAATGTTATCCCCCACGGAACCGGAAAATAGGAACGGCTCCTGCGGGACGATCCCAATTTGCCGCCGGTACTGGGCCAGGTCCAGGCGACGCACGTCCCGGCCATCAATCAGCAACTGGCCGCTCTGGAACTCGTAAAAGCGGGTGATGAGGCGGGCGATGCTGCTCTTGCCCGCGCCGGTGTGGCCGACCAGGGCCACGGTCTCGCGGGGACGGATTTCCAGGTTAAAGTCGGGCAGGACGATTTCAGCGCCGGTGTAGGAAAAGGCAAAATCGCGGAATTGTATCCGGCCCTCCAACCGTCCCACCGGCTCGGAAGCTTCCTGAACGACTTTGGGTTCGGCGTCAATCAGGGCAAACACCCGCTCCGCAGCAGCCAGGCCATCCTGGAACTGGCTCCAGAAGGAAGAGATGTTCATCATTGGGAACCAGAAAAAGCCCACCGCCTGCATGAACAAGTACCAGTCGCCGGGGCTGACCGCCCCACTCCGCGTCGCCAGTCCCCCGGCATAGAGCAGCGCCGCCACCCCCAGGCCGGAGGCGAGTCCCACGACGGGAAAGATGGTGTTGAGCGTCAGACCGCGCTGCAACCCCATCCGGTAGGCCTGCCGGTTGTTGGCGTCGAAGGTGGCATAGATCGAGTGCTCTTGCCTAAAGCTCTTGGCGACCGTGATGCCGCTGATGGATTCTTGAATCTGGGCGTTGATTTTGGCCCGGACTCGCTTGGCCTGCTGGGTGACTCGGCGGGCGACGTGGCGGAAGCTGAGCGCGATACCGGCAGCCAGCGGCGACATGGCGAACAGCAGCAAAGTCAACCACAAATTGACCTCGAGCAGCCAGACGGCCAAAAAGATGACCAGCAAGACCTGGCTGAACAGATCCATCACCAGGGTGGCGACTGTGGCAAAATCCTGGGTATCCGAAGTGACGCGGCTGACGATCTTGCCGGAGGGGTGTGCATCGTAGAAAGAGAGATCGTGCCCGATGGTGGCCCCAAAGACATCCTGGCGCAATTTGAGCACCACGTCACCGACCACGCGGGCCGAATACATCTGCCGGATATAGTTAAAGACCCACGCCGCTGCGCCCATCAACAACACGCCGCCCGCCATCATCAGCATGGCGCCGGGCGAGGGATTGGCGGTCACTATGTCAATCGCCTTAGAGATGATGATCGGCCCACCGGTTCCGGCGGCCGAATTGAGGGTGAGCGCAACGGCCACCAGGATCATCTGCCGGACGTGTGGGCCAAAGTAGGCGGCGATACGGCGTACCAGCTCGCGGTCGCTATAATTACGGTCGTATGCCTCGGTGTCGAGGCCATCGAGAATAAAACCCATTGAGACTCCGTAAAACGTCAATCGTCAGAGGCAAAGATGCGGCGGTAATCCGCGCTCCGCTCCATCAACTCGGCGTGCGTGCCCTGATCAACCAGTTCACCCCGGCGCAAGACCAGGATGCGGTCGGCCCAACGAATCTGGCTCAAGCGGTGAGTGATGATAAAGGTGGTACGCTGGCTGCTGATGCGCCGCATGGCGCGTTGGATTTGATCTTCGGTGTTGCTATCTATGGCGCTGGTCGAGTCGTCCAGAATCAGGATGCGCGGGTCGGTGAGGAAAGCGCGGGCGATGGCAATCCGCTGTCTTTGTCCACCGGAGAGGGTCACGCCGCGCTCGCCCACCTCTGTCTCGTAGCCTGCGCCAAAGCCTGTGATGAACTCGTGCGCTTGCGCCTGGCGGGCCGCCCGCTCGATCTCCTCCTGTCCGGCGGCGGCGCAACCGAAAGCGATGTTTTCGGCCAGCGTGCGTGAAAAGAGGAACACGTCCTGCTCGATGGTCGAGATCTGCGAACGGAGCGATTCCATGCTCCAGTCGCGCACGTCCACCCCATCTACCAGTACCCGCCCGCTCTCGGCATCAAAGATACGGTTTATCAACCGCGTGAGGGTGGTCTTGCCGGAACCGGTCTGCCCCACGATGGCAATGGTCTCGCCGGGCCGGGCGGTGAAGCTGATATTCTTGAGCACCGGGTTGCCGTCGTAACTAAAACTTACGTCCTCAAAGACCACCTCTCCCCGAATCGGCATGGCGACGCCGGACTCGTTCTCGTCCAGTTCGGTCTCGGTGTTGATCAACTCCAGTATCCGCCCGGCGCCGGCGATGCCCAGTTGTACCAGGTTGAAGGAAAAGATAGAGATAAAGGTAGGAAAGCGCAGTGTGCCCAGCAGCCCCACAAAGGCCACAACCTGACCCAGGCTGATGACGCCGCTTCTCCAGAGCAACATGGCGTGCAGGAACCCACCCGCCCGCGCCAGAATGAACATCAACATCGGCCAGTAGCGGGCCTGGATTTCGCCCTGGCGCACGAAATAGTCGCGGAACAGACGGGCGTCGCCGGAGAACCTGGCCCACTCGCGCCGCTCCTGCGCGTTGGCCTTGACCACTTCGATCCCGGCGACCGCCTCCTGCAATCCGGCGTTCATCGTCCCAAACTGTTCCCGTTGC
>CAYNVC010000104.1:0-8427 GCA_964400615.1 uncultured Anaerolineales bacterium
TTTCGAGAATGACGAGGTCGCTCGTCTGCCGCTCGCCGCCGGTGTTCATCCAGGTCATGTCCACCAACTGGCCCACCTTTTTCCCCTCGACTTGCTGCCCGGCGTGAACGAGGATGGGAGCCTTGTCCTGCTCGATCACGCCGTTGCCCAACTGGTTCAACGTCAGTTGGGCCACCCAGTTTTCTGCTGGGTCGAGCACAAAGATGGTCTGCCCGTGAACGATCAGGCGGCGCGGGGCAGCGGCTGGCCCAAAATTCCACAGTTTGATCGGTTTCAGGTGGACTATGCCGTCGAGGACGTCCAACGCGGCCTGCGCCTGGGCCTGGAGTGCGATGACGTCCGGGTCGTCCGGATGCCAGGCGGCAGCGTCGTTGGCGTACCGCAGCGCCGTCTCCCAGTAGCCGCGCGTCTCCTCCGAGACGCCCCCGGCTTCTTCGGCCAGGGTGACCTCTAATTTGGCCTTTTCCAGCAGCCGCTGGAAACGCGCCTCTTTGCCGAACGAGTTGTAGGCCAGCGCCACCGTGACGGCAATCAGGGCGGGGATGACGATGGCAATGGTCATCATCAGGACGCGGTTTTCGCTGGGGACAGGGCGGGGAACGCGCTCCCGGCGGCGGGCGTTGCGCTCTGGGCCGGGGAGCATGCGTCTGAACAGGACGGCGACGCTGTTTACCAGCCAGGCCCCGCCGCCGAGAATCCCGCGCCCCGTCGCCCGCCCGATCCCGGCGAGAGATGGCCCTATTCGTTCGCTCAGGCCGGGGCCGGCGCGATGGGAGGAACCGGGAATCACGCGCCCCGCTGCCCGCCCGATCCCGGCGAGGGCTGACTTTATGCGTTCGCTCAGGCCGGGGCCGGCGTGGCGGGGTGGACTGGGCAGCGGCTCCGGCGTTGGCGAGGATGGTGCGCTCCGTTCGGGTGGGCGGGGTTTTGTCCGCAGAACCGGCGGCGCTTGCGTCCGTGGGGCGGGTGACGAGTCCGACCAGAGCGCGACCAGGATGGAAAAATCGGTTCCCGCTCCAATTTGCTCCAGTCCGGCTGTCACCTGTTGTATCTCGGGCCGGTTCAGCACGCGGGCGAGAGTAACGTCGTCGGTTTCCCGCAGCAGGGCAGCCGAGGTCAACAGCAGCGCGTCGCCGGTCGAGACGAGGGTGTGGTAGAGACGCACGTCTGTCACCAGTCTGTCGCCCAGGCGGGGCAGCTCCTGGTCACAGAGGCGCTCGAATGTGCCCCGGCGCAGGATGCACGGCTGCGCCGGGCCGGCCTGGACGACGAACAGGTCATCGCCGTGCAGGGCGGCGCACGTGAGGCTGCCATAGCACCGTCCGGCAGGGGGAGTGTGCAGGTTCGCGCGGAAGAGGTGACGGCTGACTGCGGCCGCCGCCTGGCGCAGCGCCGCCGTGACGCTTCCGGCGGTGCTCCAATACGTCTGCGCTGCCACCTGGCGCAACTCGCGGTAGAGATGGGATGACACCGGCCCGCTCAGATCGAGCAGAAGCAAGAGATATTCGTCCTCCCGCCCACGGGCGGCCCGTGGCGGCGCCGGCAGGGTGGCAGTGCAGAGATCAGCGTCCAGCGACGCGCCGTTGCTGACGCGCAACGTGCCGACGATGGGTGTGATCGAAAGAGCGGTTGCGTCCATCCTGTTCATAAGAAGGCTTACCTCTGACGACGACAGTAAGCCAGCAAGTTCTCCTTGTGCAAGAGCCAAAATCCTCTGATCTTGGAGGCTTTTACCACACCCTCGCGGGCCAGCCACCGCACGTGCTCCACCGTATAGTCCGTTATCTCGCTCGCTTCTTCTGTGCCGATCCAGCCTTGCACGTGGGCCAGCAAAACCTGGCGGTCAAAAAACCACTTGCCTCCCTCTTTGCGTGCTCTCACCCGGCCCCGGTTTGCCAGGCGGCGCAAAAAGATCGGGCCGCAGCCGGTTGCCATCATAGCCTTGCGGGTCGTGATCCAGATTGTATCGGACTGGGTGTCGAACGGCGACTGGCTCAGGGAAATATCCGGTCGCATTTCCTCGATTTTCCTCACGAGTTTGGGAATGCGGTGGCGGCGTGCAAAATAATCCACCAGTTCCCTGGCCCGGTCCGCCTTGCTCTCGCCCGGCAGGCTGTCATAGTCCACGCCCAAATCGAAGCAGAGGTCGCGCAACTCGCTCTCGCTGAAACGCTCGATGAGCGTCCGGCGCAGGCGAATCAATTCCGCCAGGTATTCGTCCGATTGTTCCTGGTTCATTTGTCATCCCCTTATGGGCTGAAGCGAAACAGACACACGTCCCCGTCCTGGATCTCGTAATCGCGCCCCTCGATGTGGAGAATGCCCTGCTCCCGCGCCGTCTGCCAGTTGCCTGCTTCCACCAATTGCTCGAAACTCACCACCTCGGCGCGGATAAAGCCCCGTTCCATCTGGCTGTGTACACGGCCCGCTGCATGGGGCGCTTTGCTGCCGCGCTCGATTGACCAGGCCCGGACCTCCCGCCCTCCCGTGACGGTGAAGAAGGTGATCAAATCCAGGGTCTCGTACCCGGCCCAGGCGAGCGCTTCCAGCCCGGAGCGGGCCAACCCTGCCTCGGCGCGGTAGGCAGCAGCTTCGTCCGGGGGCCACTCGCTCAAGTCGGCCTCCATCTGGGCGCAGATGACGACGACCGGAGCGCCCTCGTCCTCGCCCAGGCGGATGATTCCCTCGGCCAGCGGGCCGCCGGTGGGCAGGTCGTCCTCGCCGACGTTGGCGACGTAGACGCGCTTTTTGGCGCTGAGCAGGGATATCTCGCGCGCCAGCCGGGCCGCGACCGTTCCGCCCGCCGCCCACCCGGCTGCTCGTTCTCCGGCTTGCAGGCGTGCTTGCAGGGTTTCCAGGGCTTTTAGTTCGGCCTCGTAATCGCGCGGGTGGGCTTTGGCCGTGGCGCGGATTTTATCCAGCCGCCGCTCAGTCACCTCCAGGTCGGCCAGGATCAACTCCAGGTCGAGCACCTCCAGATCGCGCACGGGATCGATTTTTCCATCCACGTGGGCCACGTCGGGGTCGGAAAAGCAACGACAGACCAGGGCGATGGCGTCCACGGCGCGGATGTGGCCCAGAAACTGGTTTCCCAACCCCTCACCCTGATGTGCGCCGCGCACCAGCCCGGCGATGTCCACGAATTCGACCGTGGCCGGGGTGATACGTTCCGGGCCGACCATTTCCGCCAGCTTTTGCACCCGTGGGTCGGGGACGACCGCCACGCCCAGATTAGGCTCGATCGTGGTGAAGGGGTAGGCGGCCACGGCGGCCCCGGCCTGCGTGAGGGCGTTAAAGAGGGTGGACTTGCCCACGTTGGGCAAGCCCACGATTCCGATTTGCAATGTCATACCGCACCTCGGTTGTGACCGCTTACTTTCTCACAAGTGATTGCAGCGCTGGATAATCAGCTTGCCAAGTTGCGAAAAGTTTGCGATTCCATGTCGTCTATCTTGCCCAGGGGCAGGACGGCGTAAAAGGTGCTGCCCACGTTCAGTTCGCTTTCCACCCACACCTGCCCGCCGTGCCGCTCGACGATTGATTTGACAATCGCCAGTCCCAGGCCGGTTCCCGGAATGTCCACGGTGTCGCGGCGTTTGATGCGGTAGAATTTCTCGAACAGACGCACCTGGTCATCGGGGGCGATGCCGATGCCGGTATCTGTGACGCGGATGACGCATTGATCCTGGCGTACTTGAAGCCCCACCGTCACCGTGCCGCCGCTGGGGGTGTACTTGACGGCGTTATCTACCAGGTTGGTGATCGCCTGGCGCAGCAGCGCCGCGTCGCCGGCGATCATTGCCCCCCCCTCGGTCGGCTCTAATTGCAAAGTCAGGCCCTTGGCCGCAGCCCGCGCCCGCATACCGTCCACCGCCTCGATCAATATCGTCCCCAGGTAACAGGGTTGGCGCTCCAGGCCAACCCCGGCCTCGATGCGTCCCAGGTTGAGCAGGTCATCTATCAACTCGCTCATCTGTCCCACGCCGTGGAGGATTTTTTCGACATATTCCCGCTGCTTTTCGCTCAGGTCGCCCACCATTGGGAGCATGGTGGTGTAGCCACGCATAAAGGTCAGCGGGGCGCGCAGGTCGTGCGAGACCGTCGCCACGAATTCGGACTTCATCTCGTCCAGTTCCTTAAAGTGGGTGACGTCGCGCATCAGGGCCACGCGCCCAATGCGCTCGCCATTGGCGCTCAAAATGGTCGAGACGTTGGCGTAGAGCGTGCGCCCGTCGGGCAGGGGCAACTCGTCGGCCAGAGCGCCGCTCTCTGGGACGGGTTTTGCAAAGACGGCCTTGAGCGTCGGTGCTATGTCGGCCTGGTCGACTTTTTGTCCGGCGACTATGGCAGCCGATATGCCAAAGGCCCGCTCGGCGGCCGGGTTGACCAGCAGGATGCGGTCGTCTCTGTCAGTCACCAGGATGGCGTCGGCGGTGCTGGTCAGAATCGCCTCCAGTCGCCGCCGCCCTCCCTCCGCTGCCTGGAACAGGCGGGCATTTTCCACCAGCACCGCCGTCTGGCTGGCAAGGGTGGAGAGCAGGTCTATTTCGGAGGCGTCGAACCGGCGTGCCTCGCTGTATCCCATCCACATCACAGCCGCGATCCGGTCTTTGGTGCGCACGGGCAGTGCGACTGCCGCCTTGACCGGCCCTCCCAACGTCTCTGGTTCGGCCAGGGTGCTGGCGCGGGCCAGGTTTTCCACGATCAGCGGGGATTCCTGGTCTTGGGCAGCCGCTGCGAGTGCCCGGTCGAGTGCTCCCAACCCCTCGCGCGGTGTTCCCCGGGCCATGACCATCTGGGGAGCGCCGCTGGCCGAAAGGAGGACGATCCGGGCCACCTGGGCATTGGCGGCCTTTAATGCTCCTTCGAGGATGAATGGCATGCCCTGGGGCAGTTCCAGGGTCGCCGAAACTGCCTGGCTGACCTGGAGCAGCAGCGAGAGGTCTTCGAGGCGACCTTTTAGTCGCACGCGCATGCCCTCGAATGCGTGCCCCACCCGCGCCACCTCGTCGTCGCCGGCGACGTGTACCGATTGGGTGAGATCACCTTCGGCGATGCGGTCGGCGGCGGCGGCCAGTTGGGTGAGTGGCCTGGTCAGCCAACCTGTTACCAGAGGGATGACGACCACCATTCCCCCGCCCAGCAGAATTTGGAGGAGCAGCAGGGGGGTGGCGACCTGGCGTGCTTGTTCCAGCACGACGTTGTAAGGGACGCGGATCACCACGCGCCACGAATATCCCTCCACTTCCAGGTAGTAGACCAGTTCACGGGTATTGTCCTCAGGGCTGGGGCCTTCGTAGGCGTGCCCCCCCCGCACGGTGGCGATGAGCTGTATATCTTTGCTCACGCTCCATTTTTTAAAGAGCATGTTGGGGTCCGAGTGGGCGATGATGTTCCAGTCCTGATCTACCACGAACCCCTTGCCGCTCGATCTGGTCCATTGCAGGCTGGCGAGTGCCCGGTTGAGAACCGGGTTGATGTCCAGTTGGGTGCGCCCCATCAGAGCGCCGAGCAGCTCGCCGGTCTCTTTGTTCTCTATGGGCACGAGGAACGAGATGGTGGCCTCGCCCTGCAAGGAACGATAGACCGGGCTGATCTGCGTGGCGTGGTTTTCTATGACGTGTTCCAGGACGATTTTTTCCTGCTCTGTCAGCTCTGGATTGCTATCTGGCTCGCGGGGGTACATTGCCAGCACTTGCTGGTGCGAGTCGAACAGCAGCAGTTGATCGAAGAAGGCGACTGTCCGCAGGTCGCTGCTCAATCGCTCTTCGAGCGCGGCCTCGTCGCTGGTCTGGAGCCTGGTATCGTTGGCGAACTCTTCCAGCAGCCCCTGGCCGGTGTGGATAAAGTAGGGAATCTCTTCGGCGGCGCTGTGGGCGTCGCGTGCCATCTCATTGATCACTTCCTGGGTCGCCATGCGGAGGGTGGTCGCCGTGACCGCGTAGAGCAGCGCCAGCGTCATGATCAAAATCAAGGGGACGAATAGAAAGAGCAGCCGGCGGTTCAGGGTGCGGGTGTAGGGAGGGGTGCGGTAGGCCATGCGGACGGGGCGCAGGCGCGGGAAGAAGAGATAGATCACCTGGAGGACGAGGGCTGCCACCAGGCTCGCCAACAGAACAGGGACGATGTTGGCCCCTGCCAGGTTCACCGCATAGTCGAGAGCCGCCAATCCTGAATCTGCGGCGTGGGCAAAGACCGAGATGAACAGCAGGGAGGCGGTCAGTATCATCGCCAGCGGAGCGGCGAAGAGAGGCTGCCGCATTATGAGTGCCAGTTTGCCTCGATAGTCCTGGCGGAGCAGGAACCCGGCCAGGAAGCCGAAAAATGCCAGGTGGAAAGGGTCGGCGATGCCGTGAGTCGTCATCCCGGCGCGTAGAATGCCGCCGACCACTCCTACCAACAGCGCCGGCCCTGCTCCCAGCCACGCCCCGGCGACGAGGATGGGCAGAGGGAGCAACGATATGAACGGCTCGAACGTTTCGGCCGGGATGTTGGGGGGGGATAGCAGGTTGAACGCGCCAGGGATGGAGAAAGGTTGTACCCACCAGGTCGCTAACCGGCAGGCTACCAGCAGGCCCAGGAACAGGAGCAGGCGCTGCCAGCTCGTCACCAGTTTTTTCAGGTCTCGCCAGGCATAGATGAGGAGTATGATTGATGCCGATGTGTAGAGCACCAGCAACAAGTACTCCCAGGTTTCGGGAGGCAGAAAGGCTATATCACTCATGGTATCCCTTTGGGGCCAGCTTTTTACTTTTGAGGCGTCTATTGTGTGGACCGGCGCGATGTGGAAATCGGGCCTGCCTGCAAAAAGATGCAAAGACACCTTGTGAAATTATAGCACAGCGTGGAAATAAGTTCAAACGTTGCGACCGGTGCAATTAAATCGTTTGACGCGGACAAAATGGTCGCCACGGATACATTTTCAATGGAAATCCGGGCGTTCACCTCTGGGGACGCTGTCCCGCTGGCCGGAGCAGTTACGCGAATCGAACCTTCCCGAAAGCTGGTTTTGGCGGGTTCTCGCATCATTTCCAAGCAATTCTGGCTCTAAATCCGAGCTTTCGGGAAGGTCTATGTAGTATACTATGTCTGCCATCTAGTGACAAATCCTCGTCTCTTTATGGGCTGCGGCAAGTCTGATAGTCCGCGCCGACGATGAGGCGGTACTGCACCGGCGCATTGGGGTCGGGCGCGGAGACGACGTTCGCGGCGGAGACCTGGAACATCCACTGCAAATAGGGGATGGCGCTCCCTTTGGTCGCGGTGGTGAAATCAATCAGCGTGGTCTGGGCATAGTCCCGCCGGTCGGGTTGGCCGATTGTGGCGCTGAATCCCTCGCGCAGCAGCCGGTCGGCGGCCAGTTGGTCCCAGTCCGCGCTGCCGGTGCCGTTCCACACCTCCACGGCCTGGAGCGTGCGCCACAGCCGTCCTTGTGGAATCGGCCCCAACGCCTCGCTCACCAACGGCGCCATCTCTTCCCAGTTGGGCAAAAAGACCGCCCCGCCCTGCGGGGTCGTCCAGGGGATGACCTGGCGGTAGCCGATGTTGCGGAAGCGCACGTTTGCTTCGTCGAGCCGGAAGGCCAGGTCGGCCAGCGCCACCACGTCGCCAAATTCCATATCGGTGACGATAGCGCCACGGAATTGTTCCCACAACTGCGGAGCCTGGGAGAGCAGGTCGAGGCTGCGGGCTTTGCGCCAGACGGCCTGTAACACTTGCTGCTGGCGGCGCTCGCGGGCAAAGACGCTGCTGGTCTTGCGGGAGCGGGCGTACCAGAGCGCGGTTTCCCCGTCCATGTGCTGCATTCCCGGCTCCATCACTTTGATGGGATATTCGCCGTTCTCGTCGGCATAGGGCCAGTGATCTTGCAGGCGGCAGTGGACGGGGATATCAACGCCGCCCAGCGTGTTCACGACGGCAATCAGGCCGTCGAAATCGGTGCGGACGTAATGGTCTATTGGGATGCCCAGGTTGTAGAGCATTGTCTGTTGGAACAGGGCCGGGCCGCCTCCCTCGTACCCGTACAGGTCGCCGTACATGTCGGCGCAGTTGATGCGGCTCATCCAAAAGCCGGGGACGTAGACGTATAGATCGCGTGGGACGGAGAGGACGGTGACGGCGGGGACGAGCGGCTGGATGGAGACGATTTGAACCACGTCGGTGTGCCAGACGTTCCAGTCGGGCCGCTTGTCGCTGCCCAGGACGGCGATGTTGATCGTGCCGGGGGCCATCTCCACGGTCGGCACGGGGGAGGGAATGGCCGTGCCGCTCGAGATGGTGGGGGTCGCTGCGAGTAGCACCGGCGTGGGGAGCGCAAATGTGGTCGGGATGGGGGACGGACGGGCGGACGGACGGGGGGGCGGACGGACGGACGGGGGGGCGGACGGACGGACGGACGGACGGACGGACGGACGGACGGACGGACGG
>CAYNVC010000105.1:0-8344 GCA_964400615.1 uncultured Anaerolineales bacterium
GCCAGGTCTGGCGCACAAGAGTAGGACGCAGACGAACGCTGAAAACGCTGTTTTTCTAGTGCCCGATCTGCGTCGTCTGCATCCAGCATCCAGGTGCCAGGTCTGGCGCACAAGAGTAGGACGCAGACGAACGCTGAAAACGCTGTTTTTTCTCTGCGGCCCGATCTGCGTCCAGCAGCCGGGTGCGCTGGAATCGAACAGCACTGTATGAGGAGTAGGACGTGAGAAATAAACGAGCGTTAGCTATATTGCTGGCCCTGGCCTTGCTGGGTTGCGTCGTCGCCTGCCTGCCGGCAGTCCCCACCGTCGAGACCGCCGTCCCGCGCGTGACCCCTTTCGTGCTGGACGTATCTCCCTCCCCCACGGTGTCCGCTTCTCCAACCCGCACCTCCGTGCCGCCCACCAGCACACCCTCTCTGCCGACCGTTGCCCCCACCTCCGCCCCGGCGCAGGGGCCGACCACTCAACCGACTGCCCAACCGACATCTCCGCCGCCCGTGGTGTCGCCGTCCCCACCAACGCTCGCGCCGACATCTCCACCGACCGTTGCCCCCACCGCCCCGCCGACAGTTCAACCAACGTCGCCGCCGGTCTCCGGCCCCGCCGTCTGGGAGCAGGACATCACCCTCTCCACCTACGGCTGGCAGAATGCGCTCCTCCCCACCTCGCCCGACGATCCGATTTACCCCTATCCGCGCCTCGATTTTGACGCCGTCACCGGCCCCGCGCCCCGCGCCTACCGCGCCGTTTTCATCCAGAACGGCTACGTCCAACTGGTCGTCCTGCCGGAGCTGGGCGGGCGCATCCTGCGCTGGACGGACCGCACGACCGGGCGGCAGCTTTTTTACGCCAACCCGGTGGTCAAACCGACCCACTGGGGGTATCGCGGTTGGTGGCTGGCGACCGGTGGAATGGAGTGGGCGTTCCCCACCGAGGAACACGGGCTGAACGAGTACCGGCCCTGGCAGTACGAACTGCTCTGGAACGGCGTCCGTGTCTGGGACACCGATGACCGCACCGGGTTGACGGTCCAAGTGACGATCCAGGTGGATGGGGAACACAGCTATTTTACCCTCACCCCGCGCATCACCAACTCGACCACGGCGGCGCAGAGCTACCAGTTTTGGGCCAACGGGATGTTCTCCATTTCGGACTATAACGCTCCCTCGCCCGAACTGACTTTTATTCTGCCCGCGAGCCAGGTAAAAGTGCACTCGACCGGCGACGGCGGGCTACCTGCCCCCGGCGGGCAGATGAGTTGGCCGGTATACAACGGGCGGGATTTCAGCCGTTACTCCGAGTGGCATCAATACCTGGGCGTGTTTGCCAGCCCGGCGCAGGCCGATTTCGTCGGCGCGTATGACCTGGGCAACGACCAGGGAATCGTGCGCGTCTTTCCGCACACCGTGGCTACGGGAGTGAAAATCTTTTGCATGGGCGATCTCCCGGCCAGCCTGTGGACCGACGACGGGAGCCGCTATTTCGAGCTGTGGAGTGGGGTGACGCCGACCTTTTGGGATTACTGGAGCTTGCAGCCGGGGGCGAGCGTCTCCTGGAGCGAGCGCTGGTATCCTGTCAGTGGCATCGGGGGGTACAACTGGGCCAATGCGGAGGCGGCCATCAGGCTCGTCCCCTCCGGCGATAACGCCGAGGTGGCACTGGCGACCAGCCGGGCGCTGGATGGGACGGTCGTGTTGCGGCGGGGCGGGGTGGAGGTGCAGCGCTGGGACGTGTTCGTTGCGCCGGGGCAGCCGTTCCGCGCGACCGGTGGCCCTGCTTCCGCCGGTGGTGATTGGGGGGTGCAACTGTTCGCCGCCGGGACGCTCCTCGCCCAGATGGGGCCGTAGCGTTAATCTGATGGATGTCACAGTCAGGTGCGATGAACGGTACTTGACTATCGAATGACAATAGGGTACCATTGTGCCATCGCATGGCTGGAAAGAAACCGGGTTTTCAGGAAAAAACCTGGTTTCTCGTTGAGTATCGAGAAAATTGGGAGGATATTTATGGCGTACAGGATTTTGTACCAGGAGGCGCTCAGCGACGTCAACAAGCTGATGCTCGTAGAAGCGCCGGAGGTGGCGCGTAAAGCGCGGCCGGGGCAGTTTGTCATCGTCCGCGTGGACGAGCGCGGCGAGCGGATCCCGCTCACCATCGCCGATTTTGACCGGCAGGCGGGAACCATAACGCTCATCTTTCAAGAGGTCGGCAAGACGACGATGCAGATGGGGACGCTCGACGTGGGGGACGAGCTGGTCACGTTCACCGGGCCGCTGGGACACGCGACGGAGATCGAAAATTACGGGACGGTCGTCTGCATAGGGGGCGGGGTCGGCATTGCCCCCGTCTACCCCATCGCGCGGGCGCTCAAAGAGGCCGGGAACACCGTCATCTCGATCATTGGAGCGCGTACCCAAAACTTGCTCTTTTGGGAGGACAAGATGCGGGAAGCCAGCAGCGAGTTGATCGTCTGCACCGACGATGGTTCTTATGCCCGCAAGGCGCTGGTGACGGAGCCGCTCAAGGAACTGCTGGAGCAGCCCGAACGGCAGGTCGCCCGCGTGTGGGCCATCGGCCCGGCAATTATGATGAAGTTTTGCGCTTTGACCACCAAACCGTTTAACGTGCACACCATCGTCAGCCTGAACACGGTGATGATTGACGGAACCGGTATGTGTGGTGGGTGCCGGGTACAATTGACCGATGGGGCCAAGTTCGTGTGCGTGGATGGCCCCGAGTTCGACGGGCATCAGGTGGATTGGGATCTGCTGATGAAGCGGCAGCGGTTCTACCTGGACGAGGAAAAGCAGGCGGTCGAACACTGGCACAAATGTCGCCTGGACGCGATGGTGGAGGGAGGTGTATAGATGTCTGAGCTTACACAACGCGAGCGGCTACAGATCCCGCGCCAGGATATGCCGACTCAAGACCCGATGGCGCGGGGGGAGAATTTCGACGAGGTCGCCCTGGGGTTTACCCAAGAGATGGCGATGCTGGAAGCGGATCGCTGCCTGCAATGCGCCGTTCCTCACTGCGTGGAAGGCTGCCCGGTGGGCGTGCTCATCCCCCAGTTCATCAAAGCGCTGCGGGAAGGGGATATGGTGGGCGCGGTGGAGGCGATGAAAGTCAAGAACAACCTGCCCGCCATCTGTGGCCGGGTCTGCCCCCAGGAGACACAGTGCGAGTCCAAGTGCGTGCTGGGTAAAAAGGGCCGCCCGGTGGCAATTGGCCGGTTGGAACGGTTCGTGGGGGATTACGAGCTGGCCCAGCGCACTTGCCCCCTGGAGCATAGCGTGGATACCGGTAAAAAAGTGGCCGTGGTCGGCTCCGGCCCGGCCGGGTTGACCTGCGCTGTGGACGTGGGGCGCGAGGGACACCAGGTCACCATTTTCGAGTCGCTGCACGTCCCCGGCGGCGTGTTGATCTATGGCATCCCCGAGTTCCGTCTGCCCAAGAGCGTGGTGCGGGGCGAAATCGATTACGCTGCCGAGTGCCTGGGCATTGACGTGCGCCCAAATTCGGTGGTCGGAAGCCTCTACACGATTGACGAACTGTTGGGCGAGGAGGGTTTCGACGCGGTTTTCCTGGGAACGGGGGCCGGGTTGCCTTCCTTCCTGCGCGTTCCGGGCATCAACTATAACGGCGTCCTTTCGGCCAACGAGTTCCTCACCCGGGTCAACCTGATGAAAGGATACCTCTTCCCCGATTACGACACCCCTGTCAAAGTGGGCCGCAAGGTGGCCGTGATAGGCGCGGGGAACGTGGCGATGGACTCGGCCCGGTGCAGCCTCCGTCTGCAAAAGCTGCGGGCGCAGTCCGGCGGCGCGGGGGGAGAGGTGCACATCGTCTACCGCCGCTCGCCCGCCGAAGTTCCGGCCCGGGCGGAAGAGGTGCACCACGCCCAGGAAGAGGGGGTCATCTTTGACTTTTTGACCAACCCGGTCGAGATTTACGGCGACGAGAACGGCAACGTGAGCGGTATGCGCTGTATCCGCATGGAGTTGGGCGAGCCGGACGACAGCGGGCGGCGGCGGCCAATCCCCATCGAGGGATCCGAGTTCGACATGGACGTTGATATGGTGATCGTGGCGCTCGGCACCAGCCCCAACCCGCTGGTTTTCAACTCCGCCGGTGAGTTGGAGCGCACCAGGAAGGGAACGGTGGTCGCCGACGGGGAGACGGGCCGGACGACCAGGCCGCGCGTGTGGGCCGGTGGTGACGTCGTCACCGGCGCGGCGACGGTCATCAGCGCGATGGGGGCGGGCAAGCGGGCCGCCGCCGACATAAACCGCTTCCTGAAAGGGGAGATAGATCCCTGGGAGTGAACCAGACGACCAGCACCGGCCTGGAAGAGCCGGTGCTGGATAAAGCCCCCAGCGCCGGCTGACCCGTCGCCGCTTGTTCACGGCGGCGCGGCGCTCGTTTGAAACACACCCAAATTGTCTGCTCTGCGGGAGGGTGAGCACTGGAGGTGTTGCAATGAAATTGATCCTGTCTGCCCGGTCTCCGTTTTCCCTGTCCGCCGTCGTCGAGTCGCACGGCTGGGCGAGGTTGGCTCCCTTTGGTACAGATACCGGCACTGGCGGGCTGACCCGCGTCTGCCGGCTGGCCTCGGAGCGAGTGGTGGAAATGCTCGTCCAGGAGGTCGCTGGCGGCGTGAGCGTCGAGGTAGAGGGCCGGTTGAGCGCGGCCGAGCGAGACCAGGTGGCCCGCGACGTGACGTGGATGCTGGGGTTGGAACAGGATTTTTCCGCCTTTTATGCTCTGGCACGCGAGGAGCCTAAACTGGCGCACGTAGAGAAACAGGCCCAGGGGCGTCTGCTGCGCTGCCCGACGCTGTACGAGGATACGGTCAAGACAATACTGACTACCAACACGACCTGGGCGGGCACGATCCGCATGGTCGAGGCGTTGGTCGCTCAATTTGGCACCCCCTTGCCCGCCGACGAAACTCGTCGTGCCTTCCCGCAGGCGGAACGGCTGGCGGCGACAGACGTGGAGGCGTTGCGCTCGGCAGCGCGGTTGGGCTATCGCGCCTCCTACGTGGTGGAGCTGGCCCGTGCCGTGGTCTCGGGTGAGCTTGACCTGGAATCGTTCAAGACGACTGCCATGCCGACTGCCAGGCTGCGTAAACGTCTGCTGTCCATCAAAGGGGTGGGGGGGTACGCAGCCGCGCACATCTTGATGATACTGGGGCGCTACGACTTGCTGCCGGTTGATTCCTGGGCGCTCAAGATGGTGTCGCACGAGTGGTATGGAGGAGAGAGCGTGGGGCGGGCGCAAGTCGAGGCCGCTTTCGAGCGCTGGGGGGAATGGAAAGGACTGGCCTACTGGTTTTGGGACTGGTCGTACAACGGCGATGGTTAGGCGGGTGGCGAGTCCCAGAGTATTTATGGCGCAAAAGAGCCGCTCTTTCGAGAGCGGCTCTTTTATGTGACCGTGCAGTTTCTTAGGCGATTATTAACATCAGTATCCCAAGTATCGAGAGCAAGAAATTGCCAACCAGGTGTGCTGCAAGTATCGGCCAGATGCTTTTGCTTTTGTAAAAGATGAACGCAAACAACAAGCTCGTGACGAGTATGGTCGGCAACAACCATATCTGAAACGTATGGTACAGTGCGAACAGGACGCCGTTCATCACCCACCCGGCATTTCCGTATCGGGCCAACTTGGGAAGTAACCAGGCTCGGAAATACAACTCTTCTGTCAGGATATTCAAAAGAAGCGTTATCCCGATCAGGGGCAGCAAGCCGTAACTACCCTGCAAAGGCAATCCCGGAGAAAGGACTTGCATGTCGGCGCTCGTGGGGTCTATGGATGGATTCAGGAAGAAGGGCATGTAATCGGGGACGGTTATCCCTAAATCTGGTATCATTTTCTGCACCCCGCCCGCGCCAATCAGGCCGGCGATGATGAGAATGATGTAAATCCCCCACTCTTTGAGCCCAAGTTTCTTGAAACACATACGTGTCCAGAGCGTTATGCCCATATCCTTTGCTTCCCTGCGAAGCAGCATAATAGCCACGATGACAAAACCAAATAGCATGATACTGGCTACAGAAGGCCACGCAATCATAACCGGTATCCCATTCGTCACGAGCCGGGGCAACACGGCACGGAATCCAATGAATGCCACCGCGCTGGGGGTGAAAACGGCAAATAGTAACTGAACAATCGAAAATTGGGGTGTGTTTTTCCATTCAAATGTATTCATGTTGATCATTAGCTCCAGTTATAAGGAGGGGTAAAGAGAGAGCGAGACGTAGAACCAATACAGTACCCGTACCCAAAAAGGGAGCCAGGTGTCCGGCGTGTTGGTTCCACTTGGTCATAGTTGCACACCGATTTTATAGATCGACGGTGCAGCCCAGGCCGGGCACGTCGGCAGCGATGAGCCACCCTTCTTTCAGGATAAAGCCGGGCACGGTCGGGTCGCCTACCAGGTCGAAATGTCCATCCAGGTCGCCGTAGCGGACGTTGGGGCTGCTCAGGGCAAAGCTCAACCCGGCGGCGGTGAGCAGCGCCGGCTCGTTGACGCAGCTGACCATCGTCGCCATCCTGGCGGCGCGGGCGATGGTATCCACCTGGCGGGCGCAGCGCAATCCCCCACACGTCACCAATTTGATGCTCACCCCGGAAGCCGCCTTGCGAGAGGCGATCTCTAGCGCCGCGGCCGGGTTGGGCACGCTCTCGTCGGCCAGGATGGGCACCGGGCTGTGTTTGGCGACCTGGCGCAGACTATCCAGGTCGCCGGCCGGGGTGGGCTGCTCCAACATCTCCAATTTACCGGCCAACGCCCGGGCCACGTCCAGCGCCTGTTGAACGGTGTATCCCTGGTCGGCATCCAGACGGAGGGTAAAGTTGGGCAATGCCTCGTGGATCGCCTGCACCCGGCGCACGTCCTCCTGAGAGTCGATCCCGCCCTTGATCTTGAGGATACGGAACCCTTGTCTGGCGCGGTCGCGGGCCAGCTCGACGCTCTCTTGGACCGGCGCGACGCTGATGGTGACGGAGGTCTGGATACGATTTCTGTAGCCACCCAGCAGGCGGTAGAGGGGCAGTCCTGCCGCCAGGCCCAAGAGATCGTGAAAGGCGAGGTCGAACGCGCACAGCGCGGATGGGGTGCGGGCGGTGTATTGTGCCAGCTCGTCCAGCGCGTACTCGATGTTGAGCGGGTTCAGGTCGCGGGCGCGGTCGGCGCAATCCCGGCAGGCTCGCACCACCTCGTCCGGGGTCTCGCCGGTCAGGCTCCCGTCACAGGCGGTGCACCCCCAGGCAGTCAGGCCCTGGCGCGTCTCGACGCGCACGAACACCACGGTCACGTGGTCAATCGCTGCCTGGTGGGCGGTCTGGTAAGGCAGGCGCAGTTTTAATTCGAGCGGTGTTACCTGGATGTTCGATATTTGCATAGCACACCTCTAACAGATTGATGCGGCATTCTTACTCTGTTGCGGGGGGCAGCGGCATGGTGAACGTAAATGTCGTGCCGTTCTCCGAGGTGTCCTCGATCCAAATGCGTTCGCCGTGCGCTTCCATGACCATTTTGCAGAACGCTAACCCCAGTCCGCTTCCGCGTTCCTCCTGATCGCCGGCGGCGAATTTTTGGAACATGCGGGGCTGAATATCATCCGGGATCCCCGATCCGGTGTCGCTGACGGAGATGAGCACGCGGGGGCGATCTGTTGTCTCGGTGCGTGCCGTCACCGCCACGGAACCGCCGTTCGGGGTAAATTTGATGGCGTTACCGACCAGATTGTTCAGCACGCGCTCGATCAGGCCCGCATCGGCCCAGATCGGGGGTAGAGTAGAGGGTACGTTGTTTTCGAGGCGGAGATCCTTTTCCTCGGCTAACGGCAGTTGCAAATCCAGCACTCTGGTGACCATGTTGGGCAGCGATACCAGCGTGTGTTCCAGTGGCATTTGCCGGTTTTCCAGGCGGCTTATATCCAGGATTGCTGTTACCAGCTTTACCATTCGCGTCGTGTTGGCCTGGGCAATATCCCACAGTTGTCGTTGGCTCGGTGGGAGGTTGTCCGTGATGCGTCTATCGAGGAGGGACAAGGCCCCCGAGATGGCGGTGAGCGGGTTGCGCAGGTCGTGTACCATTGTATGGATCAAGTCGTCGCGCATTTTTTCCAGCATCCGTTCCTCGGTGACGTTGTGCAGTACAATCAACCGCCCCAACGGCGCGTCGCCGGTCATGACGGGCAGGTTTAGCCAGTGGATCGTGCGGGGCGCAACCTGGAACTCGCTTTCGCCGGCGATTTGATCTCATCTCTGTAAGTGGCTTATTTCGTTCTGAAAAACCTAGGCGGCGTGCGGGGCGTGTTTTTCCAGGGCGTCC
>CAYNVC010000106.1:0-8318 GCA_964400615.1 uncultured Anaerolineales bacterium
CAGACGATCTTTGTACGCGGCATAGTTACCTCGCTATCCAGAATCTACCGGGTGCGGAAAATTCATTGTCCAGATACTTGGGATAGGAACTCGCTCACTCTCACGATCTCTATCCCCTGGTAACTCACCAGATCAAGCAAGTGATGATCGCCGCTGACGATGAAATTCGCTTGCCCCTCCAACGCACATTCCAGGAATTTGTTGTCCGATGGGTCTGCCTCAACGACGTTTAACCGCAGAGTGGGCGCAACTACCTCAGATAACTCGCCTATCTCTTTGTACCACTCGTAGGCATCTTGATCAGAGTAACCAAAATAGTCTCGCAATACCCGTGTAATCTCGAACAGAATTTCGAGGGAGGTGATGTGGATAAACAGCTTGTTTTGGAATGCCTTCAACAACTGGCGCGGCTTTCCATGCTCCCAGTTGATGCCCGAAATCCAGACATTGGTGTCATTCGTTGTCCGCAACACGTGTTTCCTCTCTTACCGTTTCGACGCCTTGAGCCACGATACTTGTCACATCTTCATCCGTGAGCGTTTCATACTCGATGCCTCGTTCAGCGCACCACGCGCGGAAACGTCGCTGGGATCGTTCATACAGACGTGGTCGTGTTTCCTCCGGAGCAGTTTGTGAGAGCCGCCGATCCACGCGCTCAATGGCAGCCAGCGCATTTTGCAGTTCCTGCCCCCTCATCCCGCTTTCGATCAGCATGCGGATATAGCTCTCCCTCAACCAATCGGCTTTCTCCAGCTCCTTGAACTGAGCCGTCACTGTGCCTGCTGGCGAGGTCATCTTTACGTACCCGTTTTTGTATACCCGCACGTACCCATCAAAACGTTCGTTGTAGATGGAAGCAATGACACCACTATCGGAAGCGACCTGGCTCCCTGGCACGCGATATATATCCATTCCATCACCTCCCAATCCGAGAAAAAGCGTCGTGGGCAGATTCCCGCAACCTATCCTACAGATTCGTGAACGCACCCATCCCGGCGTAGAGCGATTCGTCGCCCAATTCCTGCTCGATGCGCAGCAGTTGGTTGTACTTGGCGATTCGCTCGGCGCGGCAGGGGGCGCCGGTCTTGATCTGCCCGGTGTTCAGCGCCACCGCCAGGTCGGCGATGGTGGCGTCGTCCGTCTCGCCGGAGCGGTGCGAAACGACGACCGTCCATCCGGCCCGCTGCGCCAACTGCACGGCGGCGATGGCCTCGGTGAGCGTCCCGATCTGGTTGACTTTGCACAGCAGCGAGTTGCAAGCCCGCAGGTCAATCGCCTTTTGCACCCGCTCGACGTTGGTCACGAGCAGATCGTCGCCCACGATCTGGATGCGGTCGCCCAACCGCTCCATCATGAGCACAAAACCGTCCCAATCGTCCTCGGCCAGTCCGTCCTCGATGCTGAGGATGGGGTATTTTTCCACCCAGGAGGCGTAAAACTCGACCATCTCGGCGCTGGTGAGCGTGCGCCCTTCTTTTTCGAGGACGTATTTGCCGTTTTCGTAAAACTCGCTGGCGGCGGGGTCGAGCGCGATGCCAATTTGCTCGCCCGGCGTATAGCCCGCTTTCTCGATTGCCTCCAGGATCAGTTCGACCGCTTCCTCGTTCGTCTCGAGACTGGGCGCGAATCCACCCTCGTCCCCGACCCCCGTGGAATATCCTTTGGATTTGAGGACGTTCTTGAGCGCGTGATAGGTCTCGCTGCCCCAGCGCAGCGCCTCGGTGAAGGTGGGAGCGCCGACCGGCATGATCATAAACTCTTGCAGGTCGGGGCCGTCAACTGCGTGTTTGCCGCCGTTGAGGATGTTCATCCCCGGCAGCGGCAGCACGTGGGCGTGGACGCCGCCGATGTAGCGATACAGCGGCAGTTGGAGCGCGTTGGCCGCCGCGTGGGCCACGGCCAGCGAGACGCCCAGAATGGCGTTGGCTCCCAGGTTCCCCTTGTTGGGCGTGCCGTCCATCTCTAGCAGCAGGGCGTCAATCCCGGCCTGGTCGGTCGCGTCCCAGCCGAACAGCGCGTCGGCGATGGCCTCGTTGACGTTGGCAACTGCTTGCAGCACCCCTTTGCCGTTGTAGCGGCTCTCGTCGCCGTCGCGCAATTCCAGCGCCTCGTGGACGCCGGTGGAAGCGCCGGAGGGGACGGCGGCCCGTCCCTGCGCTCCTCCCATCAGCCCTACTTCCACTTCGACCGTCGGGTTGCCCCGTGAATCCAGTATCTCGCGGGCGAGAATAAATTCAATATCTGTCTCTAACATTTTCATCTCCTGTTCAAAAATTTGATCTTGCGAGTCCACTCAAGTGACGTGCCAGCCGGCGGGCGGCCGCTTCGCAATAAGCGCGTACATCCGCCCACTCGACCGGCGTCAACATCCTGGGTACAGGTTGTCGCTCGGCATCTTCAAAATAGGCCAGCGCCCGCACGGCGACGGCCAAAAAGCTGGGCCGGTCCGCGTACTTGACGGTCGCCAGTTCCAGCAGGCGATCCAGCGTCACGACGTCGCGCAGGCTGTACAGGTCAATAAAATCACGGCGCGTCCCCCGCGAGTTGATGGCGGCCAATTTCATCAGCCCAATATCAACAGGCGAGGCAAGTTGTATGCCCCGGTACGAGACCGGCGGCTCCAACAGGGGGTGATGCTGATAAATAAAGCTCACCTCCGCTCCCAGCAGACGGGTGAACATCATCCCATCCTGTTCCGCAGCCACCACAAATTGTTCGTCGTCAGCCGCCTGCAAAATCCGACGTATTGTTTCACGTTCGGGCGCGAGCAAGCGCTGCCCGGCACTGAACCAGTCCAGGTCCGTGGAGACGCGGTGTCCGATCTGCAACGCCAGCGCCGTTCCACCGGCCAGGTAAAAGTTACCGATGAATGATTGCTGCCGCAAATAGTCCAGCGCCCGGAGGCAGGCCGGGGTGGTGGCCTGCTCGTAAAAATCTACCATGGCTCCATCTCTTTGGCCTGGATGGCCCATTCCGGCGCGACGTAATCCTTCACCCCCAGCGCCAATTTCCACAGAGCGAAGGAGCGCTTGGAGAGCAACCGGAACCCGTGGAGCCGCACCCATTCGGCCACGGCAGTTTCGCCACAAGTGGCAAACAGCCAAGCCAGTTGTTCCCACGTGCCGCGCTCCAGTATCCGCTCGACGATGACACTTTGGTGACGCACGAGGGACATTGTGGCGAAATCATATTCCGGGAACAGCCAGGCCGAATCTGGTGGCAAGTGACGTGTGTCTGGCTCGCCGGGGTGGATTGATGCTTTCATTTCGCCTGCCGTGCCGATAGAGTCACCCCTCCAGCCCCATCCCCTGGTACAGCCGCTCGAAATCAAAGTGCTCTTCCAGCAGCGCCTCGAACTGCTCCAGTTTGGCCGACTGGCCCAGCCGCGTCTTGCCGAACACGCGTTCGACCGTTTCCACCGCTTCCATCGTGTTCTCGCGCACCAGGAGCACCGGGATGCCGATCTCTTCGGCGCGGCGCAGCACCTCCGGGAGAGGATGCAAGTGTCCGGTCAGGATCAGGCATTGCGTTCCCGTCTCTAGCGCCACCAACTGAATGTCAGCCCGGTCGCCGCCGGTGATGACCACTTTGCTCCCCGGTATGCGCCGGATGCGCGGCAGCGCCTGTTCCGCGCTCATCGCCCCCACCACTATGTGCTCGATCAGCACGTCCCGCTTTTCCGGCAGGGCCAGGAACTCGCCCTTGAGTACGTCCGCCATCTCTCCCACGCTGATGGCCCGCAGTTGGCGGCGCAGCGGCAGGGTTCCCAAAACACTGATGCCCTGTTTTTCCAGGCAAGGGTTACATATTTGTTCGGCCAGTTTTTGCTCTTTGGCGGGCACGCTGTTGACGAGAACCCCCAGTAGCCGCTCTTCCAGGCAGAGACGCGCCGCCACGCAATCGTCCCCCTGGCTGACCCGGTTGTGGTAGAGGACAATGACCAAAGCCTGCGCGTCCAGTGCGTCCACCACCGCAGACGCCCCCAGGCCCAGGCTGACCCCCTCGCGCAGGGAAGCACCCCCCTCCAACAAGACGATGTCCTTGTCGGAGGCGACGCGCTCGTAGGCTGCTCGAACCTCCGTGAGCAAGTCACGTTCGGCGCAGCCGCAGCGCATTTCGCGTGCCAGTTTGGGGGTGAGGACGATTCCCACCAGTTCGTCGGATGGTTCGGTCAACTTTAACGTGCGGCGCACGAAATCGGCGTCCTCGTCCAACATCCGGCCGGGAGTCGGCTCCCACGGCTGAGTGGAAAGAGGCTTGAAATAGCCGACTTTGTATCCTTCCTTCTGCAAGCGCTGCCCCAACGCCAGACAGACGGCGGTCTTGCCGGAAAATCCCTCTATCGAAGTGATGTATAAAGCCTTCACGCTCTGCTCCTTTCTCTACGAGTTGTCTACTTGCTCCACCTGCCAGTCCAGGATATTGCGTCTTTCGGTATCAAAGTTGATCCCCATCAGGATGATCCTCTTGCCGCTCCCCCGGTATCTGGCAGCGTATTCCATGTCCCGTATCTGCTTCAGGCCCACCTCTGCGCTCTGGTTGCACTTGAACTCGATGATATAGACCTTGTCGTCGAACACCACCGCCAGGTCTATGCGCCCCCGGTTGGTGAGCACGCTGCTCTGCGCATCGCCACCGGAGGCCGAGAGCGCCAGGTAAAAGATCGTGTGAAAGTAGGCTTCGTCCCGTTTGGTTTGGATGTCATAGGGGATCGAGGCGAAAATGGCCTTTACTGCCACAAAGAATGATTCCCAATCCTCGTCCCGCAAATATCTGGAGAGGCGCAACACGTGAGAACTGATCTTTTCCTCCGCTCCCTCCATCCAGGCGAACAAGAGCGACTCGGTAAACGCCGTTTTGACCTCCTGGTTCGGATAGCCTAGTGTATAGAGCCTGCCATCCACGTCTTTGATGGTCAGGTAGCCGGTTTGAAAGAGCAGCGCCTCGGGGCTTAGTCTATCGATCTCAAAGGCAGTAAAGATTGAACTGCCCGTCTGTAACCCGTCGAGCCGGGAGAGGTCGTACCGTTTCTCTTTGAGCAGATCGACCAGGAACGTGGGCGTGCCGGTGCGGAACCAATAGTTCCCCAGTGCCCGGTCGCCAAAGGCATTGAGGATGGAAAAGGGGTTGTAGACTCGGACGTCCCTGGCAGAAAAACGATAGCCGTCGTACCATTGTGCCAATTGTTCCTTGACCCGATCTTGGGGCCAGTCGTTTTCCTCGGCAAACTGTTCGATGCGCTCCCCAAAAAAGGTTTCCAGTTCATCCTGGGTATAGCCGAGCATGTCGGCGTATTGTCCACTCGTGGAAATGTCGTGGAGGTTGTTGAGTTCCGAAAAGACGGATACCTTGCTGAACCGCGAGACACCTGTGAGAAAGACAAAGCGCAGCGCCGGTACAACATTAGCCTCTTTCAGCACCCCAAAGAAACTCTTGAGAACGTCCCGGTTGGCCCTGGCTACCTCCAACTCTTTCTCCCCCCGGCCCAGGTGCTCAATGATCGGCTTGTCGTACTCGTCTATCAGCACCGCCACCGGCATGCCGGTCTTGCGCTTGAGGGCCAGCACCAGTTCTTGGAACCGCAGTTCCAGGTAATCTTGCTCTAGCGAGAGACCGTATCCTTTGGCTACGTTGGTCAGGTGGGTGGATATGCCATTTCCCAGTTTTTCGGGAGTGGAGACGGGGATCCCGTTGAAATCGATCACGACGACCGGGTGTTCTTTCCATTCCCATCTGCCACGCCCGGCCATCCACAACCCCTCGAACAGTTCCTCCCGCCCCTGGAACAGGCACTTGAGTGTGGAGAGGAGGAGAGATTTACCGAACCGCCGTGGCCGGGATAGAAAATAGTACGCGCCCTCGCTTACCAGGCGGTGCACGTACATGGTCTTGTCCACGTAGAGATAGCCCCGCGTCCTCATATTCTCGAACGACGACTCACCGATTGGTAGTTTCTTCATTCCAGGCTTGTCCGCTTGTCCGAATCTGATTGACACCAAAGCCAGATTATGGTATTATCTCGTTAGAGAATCGGGTGGTCAGTCGCCTCCACGGTAATCACTCCGGGGATGTGAGTCTGGCTGCGAGCACTCTGATACAGGTGCCCACCCGATCTTTTTTTTTAGCTGTATCGCAATAACTCGTCCACGCTAAACAGTGTTGGCCCGTGTTTGCTCGATTTTGATACTCTGGTCAATTTCGACGTGATGTCGCTCTGCTATCACAGTTTACTGCAACACCAACCGCATGTCAATCGCCATCGCGCCGCGCCCCTCCTCAAAGACCATCAGCGGGTTGATGTCCAACTCGACGATCTCGGGAAAGTCCGTCACCAGCTGGCTGATGCCCATCAGCGCTTCCACCATGGCCTGGTGATCGGCGGGCGGTTCGCCGCGCACGCCCTCCAACAGGGGATAGGCCCGAATCTCGCGGATCATCTCGTCCGCCTCCTGGCGGCTGAAGGGAGCCACGCGGAACGAGACGTCCTTTAGCGCCTCCACATAGATGCCGCCCAGCCCAAAAGCGACCAGCGGCCCGAATTGCGGATCGCGGCTCATCCCCAGCAGCACCTCCCGCCCGCCGGAGACCATCTGCTGCACCTGGCAGCCCCAGATGTTCGCGTCCGGCACGTACCGCCTGGCCCGGTAGACCATCAGGTCGAATGCGTCCCGCACGTCGTCGGGCGAGCGCAGGTTCAGCCTGACCCCACCCACGTCGGTCTTGTGCAGGATGTCGGGCGAGGCTATCTTCATCACCACGGGGTAGCCGATCTCGGCCGCTATCTCGACCGCCTCCTCCGGCGTCTCCGCCAGCCGCGATTTGGGGACGGTGAACCCATAAGATTCCAGCACCGTCCACGCCTCGGCGTCGCCGATGGAGACGCGCCCCTCGGAGCGCACGCGCTTGAACAGTTCCTGCACCGCCGGGATGCAGGTGGAGCAGGTGTCCGGCTCGAACACGGGCCGCTCCCGCTCGCGCCGGTAGGCGCACATCGCCTCCAGCGCCGTCGCTGCCCGTTCGGGGAAGGGGTAGTTGGGGACGCCGTACTGCCACAGTACCTCGATCCCGGCCTCGATGCGCGATTCCCCCATAAAACAGCCCAGCACCGGCTTGTCCGTTTTCTGCGCCATCCTGCCGACTGCGTGGGCCGTCTGCTCGATTTCGGTCATCGCCTGGGGGGTGACGATCACGATCAGCCCATCCACCTTGGGATCATCCAGCACCAGGCGGATGGAGCGCTCGTACCGGTCGGACAGCGCGTCCCCCAACACGTCGACCGGATTGGCCGCGCTGGCCGCGCCCGGCAGATAATCCGTCAACGCTTCGACCGTCTCGCGGCTGAGGCGGGGGATCTCTAGCCCGGCCCGCTCCAGCGCGTCGGTCGCCAGAATGCCCGGCCCGCCGGCGTTGGTGACGATGCCGATGCGTTTCCCTTTCAAGAGCGGCTGGTAGGCGAAAGCGCGGGCGCAATCAAAGAGTGATTCCATCGAGGTCGCGCGGATGATGCCCGCCTGCCGGAAGGCCGCCTTGTAGGCCGCTTCCGACCCGGCCAGGCTGCCGGTGTGGGAAGAGACCGCCCGTGAACCGGATTTGGTGACGCCGGACTTGATCGCCACCACCGGTTTGTGGCGGGTGACCTCACGCGCCACCCGGATGAATTTTTGCCCATCGGGAACCCCCTCGACGTAGATGAGGATCACGCGCGAGGCGGGATCGTCCCCCCAGGCTTCCAGCAGGTCAATCTCGCTCACGTCCGCCTTGTTCCCCAGGCTGACGAATTTGGCAAAGCCGATCCGCCCGGCCATCGCTATATCCAGCACCGCCGTGCCCAGCGCCCCCGATTGGGACATGAATGAGATGGGGCCGCCGGGCGGCATACCGGCGGCAAAGGTCGCGTTGAGCGGGGTGTCGGTATCAATCACGCCCAGGCAGTTGGGGCCGATGAGGCGCAAATCGTACTCGTGGGCGATCTCGATCAGCTCCCGCTCCCGCTCCAGCCCCTCCCGCCCGGCTTCTCTGAACCCGGCGCTGATGACGACGACGGACGAGACTCCCTTTTCCCCGCACTCTTTGAGCACGGCCGGTACAAAGCGATAGGGGATGACGATCACTGCCAGGTCTACCAGACCGGGAATCTCTAACACGGATGGATAGGCTTTCAGCCCCAGTATCTCTTGGGCCTTGGGGTTGACCGGGTAGAGTTGTCCCTCGTACCCACCCTCTTGCAGGTTCGCCAGGACGGCGTAGCCCAATTTTTCCGGTTCGCGGGAAGCGCCGATAATGGCGACGGATTGGGGACGAAAAAAAGTTTCGAGCAT
>CAYNVC010000107.1:0-1643 GCA_964400615.1 uncultured Anaerolineales bacterium
TCCGATCCGAGGCGCGGTCGCCGTTCTGGTTGTTTGGGTTCTCGACGTCCAGGTAGCTGGAACGGCGCGTGGAGGGCTGGCGGGCGTTATAGTATTGATCCAGAGCGTTAAAGATGTGCCCCGTCTCGTGGGCGACTACCGCGTCCATATTGTCCGGGCCGTAGCCGTTGTTGCCGGACGTCATCACCAGAAACGGCCCTCCCACGTAAGCGTAGGCAAAGTATCCATCGCTAAAGTGATTATCGCCGTCGGATGAGCTATCCACCACAAAGATGACAAAGGCCCAATCTGTGCCATAGGTATTCCGTAGGGCGTTGGTATAGTCGCGCACCTGGGTAAAGTAAAAGGGAGCCTCGTAACCCAGGTCGTTCATGGCGTCGGCGATCCAGTATTTTTGGTCCGAGTGCGGGCGCGTGATCGGTTCCACACCGGTTGGTAGGGGGTTGGAAAAGTGGTCGTCGTAGACAAAGCTGAGGTGTGCACGCGGTTCCATCTCGGCCCACCAGTTGAGGCCGGTCACGATCTCGGCCAAAACCTTTTGCTTTTCTGCCGCGCTCCAATCCTCGCTGGAGGGGTCAACGCTGCCATCGCTCTCGACCAGCACTATGCCCACGGCCACGGAACCGGCCATAAACTCGCTGGTCTGGTAGTAACCGGGGGTGATGGAATCGCCGGCGTCGGAAAGCGTCCCGGTGGCAAGGGAGATGTCCGGCGGGGTGAGGGCGTCGCCGGGGGCGTCTGAGGGAGTGGTGGACATCAGACCCACGTCGGGGGGAGTGGTCTCGGAGGCGAGCAGGCTGTTCCACACGCTGACGATCTGGGCGTCGCGGGCGCTGGGTGGCAGGTCAGAGGGGGTGACGGCCTGGGTAAAGAGATCGCTCACGGCGGGTGATGCCGCGAGCGCGGGGAGGGCACCGGCAGGGGTTTGGGCGATCAGCGCCCGGTTGGGAAACGTGTGGATGACGCGCCCGCCGTTGGCTTTTATCAACTCGCACACGAGTTGTTGCTCGCTCGCGTGCGCCAGCAGGACGAGGATATGGGTATCGTTTCCGGCCTGGGCGAGGGGTGGTGTGCTCCAAAGGTTGAAAGTGATCAGGCCGATGAAAAGAGCCAGAACGAATCTCTTGCCAGCCATTGCTATGCACCTCACTATCTTGATGATAGCAAAAGCTGGTCTCTAAATCTATGGTTGTGGTGTGAGGGTTGTGGTCTGGTTGGGTGCGAAAAAGTGCAAAAATCCGCCGCTGTGTGCACAGCCGGGGCTTGCAAGGATGAGGCCGGTAGCCAGAGCCGGCCCTGGACGCTAAACGCGGATGGTCCAGAAACGTGCTAATCTCGTTGTTTCTCAGCGTCAATCTTGGCTGCGTTTCATCTCCTCCAGCGAGGTTCTGAACTCGTCTGCACTTTCCACGCTGATCGTATTCAGTAACAACTGGCGCAGCACTTGGTCATCCACTTCCCGCAATTGCGCTGCCAGATCGTCCAGGTCGCTGTCAGAAAGAGCAAATCGCGCCTGTACCAATTGTAGCACGGCTTCGAGCAATCCTTCCTGCCAACCTTTCTGCAACCCTTCCTGCAATCCCTTTTGCATGCCCTCTTGCAATCCCTTTTGCATGCCTTCTTGCAATCCCTTTTGCATGCCT
>CAYNVC010000107.1:1743-8298 GCA_964400615.1 uncultured Anaerolineales bacterium
TCTTGCAATCCCTTTTGCATGCCTTCTTGCAATCCCTTTTGCATGCCTGCCAGTTGGCCCTCTCGAATGATCTCTTGATACCACGGCGACTCTCGTAATACAGCCATTTCCCACCTCACAATTTTCAATATCTGTTCGGTGCTCATCACGAAACTGGCAAAGAGTGCTAGCGCCACTTGCATCTCCTCACCGGCGTCCCGTTCACTCAATTTGACGTCTGGGCGGGGATTATTCGACCGGCGCTACGTGGGGCGGAACAAGCCGATACCCCACGCCGCGCACGTTCTCGATACATCCCATCTCGCCGACGGGATAGCCCAGCTTGCGGCGCAGGGTGCGGATCAGGGGGCGGAGCAGCGAGCTGGCTTCCAAATAGTCGGTTTCCAGACCGTGGGTTGCGTGGATCAACTCTTGAGGGGTCACTACCTGGTTGGCCCGCTGCGCCAGACATTTCAGCAGAGTGAACTCGCGGGCAGATAGCCCAATTGGGTCTGCTCCCAGCCAGACGCGATGCTGAACCGGGTCTATCCGCAGCTCTCCGACTGTCAAGACACGCGCCGCCTGTTCCTCGGTCAGGGAAAGCTGCCGGGCGCGGCGCAATTTGCCCCGCACCACGGCGAGGAGGTCTTCAGGGTCAAACGGCTTGGTCAGGTAATCGTCGGCTCCCAGTTCCTTGCCGTAGCGGACGTCGCTATCCATAGCGCGGGCGGTCAGGAATATAAATGGGATTTTTACCCATTGCGGGTTCTCGCGCACGCGCTGGTACAGTTGGTAGCCGTTCATACGCGGCATAGCGATGTCTGCCAACACCATATCAACCGGGTGGGATTGCAGCACGGCGAGCGCTTTGATCCCGTCCCTGGCCGTCAGCACGGTGTAGCTGGCCGCTTCCAGGGTCAACCTGATGCCTTCCAGCAGGTGCGGTTCGTCATCAACCACGAGGATAGAGACGTTGGTTTCCATAGGTTTTCAGAGGACGGGTCTCGTTTCGTTCTATGGACTGGACACTGGCAAATTGTGAATTTCGTAGCCGGGACGCAGGCTAACGCCGATCTTTGCAGACCTGGCTCGATCAATCTGCGTTTTGCTGCGTCCCTGGGCAGGGAAATCAAAACTTGTCTGGCCCCAGTACAGTATACCACCTCCGCGTTTGCCGGTCAACCGTGGTGGTTGAGGTGGGCAGGTTATTTGTCGTCCGGCTCCCACACGCTCGTGACTTGAAAACCGGCCTCCTCCAATGCCTGCAAGGCGGTTCCCCGGTCTATCTTTTCCAGGCGCAGGGCGACGACCCTGTCCTCCGGGCGCTCTCCCCAGAACATACCCATCGAGTGGATGTTTGCGCCCTGGTCCGCAATGCAGCGCGTGACCCGCGCCAGACTGCCCACTTCCTCCGGGATGATGACGGTGATGCGCAGCGAGGGATGTCCGCCTCCCAACCCTTCGACCAGGACGCGAAAGATGTCCGTGTCGCTGATGATGCCGACCAACTCGTCACCTTCGACGACCGGCAGGCAGCCGATGCGGTGATCGACCATCACCCGCGCCGCTTCCTCGATGGGCAGGGTGGGTTTGACGGTGATCACTTCCCCCTGGATGATTTGCCCGATCAGGGTGCGCGAGAGGATGTAATCCACCTCGAACACGCTGAGCGAAGAAGCGGAGGTGGGGGAAGCGTAGACGAGGCTCTTTTCCGTCACGATTCCGGCCAGTTTGCCGTCCTCGTCCAGCACCGGCAGGTGACGGAACGGTTTGCTGCGCACCAGTTCCAGCGCTTCTTTGAGGCTGGTCTCTGTGGTGATGGTGAGTGGATTGGGGGTCATTCGATCTCGAACTAGCATGGTTTTCCTCCTTGTGTTGCCGGGAAGCAAGCCCGACCTGCGATTATCCGGGCGGCCAACTGAATTGGCGTCCGCCCAGCAGATGAACGTGCAAATGAAACACAGATTGTCCCGCCTGGGGGCCGTTGTTGACC
Organism: uncultured Anaerolineales bacterium; assembly: GCA_964400615.1. GTDB lineage: Bacteria > Chloroflexota > Anaerolineae > B4-G1 > B4-G1 > B4-G1. Next base: position 3,716 of record CAYNVC010000107.1, read on the forward strand.
ACCAGGCGGTAGCCAGCGGTGATGTCTTCCTGCTCCGCCAGCCGGCGAGCGACGACGAACAGTTTGCCCAGCAAGGCAGCCTCTTTTTGCTCGACCTGGGCCACACCGGCGACGTGGCGGTTGGGAACGATGAGGATGTGAACCGGGGCCTGGGGGTGCAGGTCACGGAAAGCGGTCACGTCCTCGTCCTGGTAGACGATGTTGGCGGGGGATTCGCCGCGCACGATGCGGCAAAAGATACAATCGTTCATTCGATCACCTCGCCCGTCAGGTGGCCGTCCTGCACGGCCAGCAGCCGCGTGCTCGTCAGCCGGTTGTGCAGATCGTCGTCCACGTGCGTCGAGACCCGCAAATAGTTATCGGTCAGCCCCATCCAGTCGCCGTTGGCGCGACGCTGCTCCCACAGGACTTGCATTTCACGGCCCACGAAACGGCTGCGGAAGCGGCGGGATTGCGCGGCGCTCAGACCGCGCATAGCGGCGGCCCGTTCCTCCCGCGCCTGGCGGGCGACCTGGTTGTCCATCTGGGCGGCGGGGGTTCCCGGTCGGCGCGAGTAGGGGAATACGTGCAATCGCGCCATCTCCAGCGCCGCCACAAAATCGTAACTGGCGCGGAAGTCGTCCTCCTCCTCGCCCGGGAATCCGACGATGATGTCGCTGGTCACTGCCAGGTCCGGTATGGCGGCGCGGGCCTCCTCCACCAGGCGGGCGAACCCGGCCGTGGTGATGCGGCGTCCCATGCGCCGCAGGGTGTCGTCGCAGCCGGATTGCAGTGGCAGGTGAAGTTGGCGGCACAGGCGCGGGTCTTGCCACAGGGAAAAGAAATCCCGGTTCAGATCCCACGGCTCCAACGAGGAGAGGCGGAGGCGGGGGATGGCGGTGCGGGCCAGGAGTGTCTCCACCAGCCTGTACAGGCCGTTTGCCATTCCAAGATCGCGCCCGTAAGCGCCGAGGTTGATCCCGGTCAGCACAACCTCCTGGAACCCGGCCTCGACCAGCGCCTGCACCTGAGCGACGACGTTTTCCAGGGGTACGCTGCGGCCCGGCCCGCGCAACAGCCGCACGATGCAATAGGTACACCGGTTTTCGCAGCCATCCTGTACCTGGAGAAAAGCGCGGGTGCGGTGAGTGGTCGGGTGGTCGTTGGTCATTGTTGATTGGTCGTTGGTCATTGTTGATTGGTCGTTGGTCATTGTTGATTGGTCATTAGTCATTGTTAATTGGTCATTGATCCGTTCCTTTTCGGCGTTGGGCACGACCCAGGTGACGCCGGGCAGGGCGGCGCACTCTTTAGGCTTGAGCGTGGCGTAGCAGCCCACGGCGGCGATGGGGGCCTGGGGGTTGGCGCGGGCCAGCGCTTTGAGGCGGCGGCGCGACTTGCGTTCCGCTCCGGCGGTGACGGCGCAGGTGTTGAGGATGCACAGGTCGGCCTGGGTGGGGTCGGCCACTATGGTGTGCCCGGCTGCCGTGAACTCGCGGGCCATCGTCTCGACCTCGCTCTGGTTCACGCGACAACCCAGGCTGTGCAGGTAGACGTTCATCTCGTCAATCAATGTAGCCCAGTTGCTTCAGGTGCTCGATCAGGTTCTCTTTGTCCTCGGGGGTCAGGTGGCGGGTCACCGGTATCTCGGCCAGGGGGTGCTTGATGATGCCCCACGATATGTGCTCCCACATTCGTTCGTGGATGTAGTAGACGATCACCTGGATGCTGTGATACAGTAGCGTGATGGCCGTTACTTCTTTCCACTGGCCGGTGATCAGGTAGGCGATCACTGCCAGCACTGTGATGGCGATCAATCGCCAGGTTGTAGCTTTGACCAGGGCGCGTTTCTTTGTTCCCACGATCTCTCTCCGTATCTCGAACCCTGTTTTTTCCTAAAAATCACAGGTTTCTCGTTTACCGGGTGGTGGCCGTCAGGTGGGCTGCACCGTCAGCCTCGATTCGATACCAGTAAAACTGTGACCAGGCGCGTTCCAATCCCACCAGTTCCACGCCGGTTCCCTCCCGCGTTGGGTGGCCGTGGGCAGCAATGTCCCGCTCCAGCGCTTCCAACAGCGATTGGGTGGCGCGGTAAGCCGGTAGGGCCAGCGAGCCGGGTTGAACGCCGTTGGAAATGTTCTGGTAGGCGGCGATGAAATACGCCCCGTCCGGCTGGAGAGGGTAGGGGGTGATGAACATTGTTCCCGTGGCGGCTTTTCCGGCCACGGCGGCAAAGTCGGACGCGGCCAGCTCTGGCCCGCCCAAAAAAGCCCCCTCCCAACCAGCCTGGCGCAGCGCCACGATGGTCTCGCCCGCCGTCACCGGGTCGGTGTCGCAAAAGACTACTTTTACGCCAGAGTCGAGCACCTGTTCCAGCCAATCCGTCTCTTGCGGCGAGACGACCGGCGCTACCCATGAACGGTGCTGTTGCTCAGCCCATTTCAGCGCCTTCCCCAGTGCGCTCCCCGCGGTCACGAGCGCCGCCTGATGCTCTCCCAACCCGTGGAGTTTGACGAACATCTCACCGGCCACCGTCTCGGCGCGAGGGCCGGTATGGCGAACCTGGCCCTGTTCCCCGGCCAGCGGCGAGTAGAGCACCGCCGGGACGATGAGCGGGATGTTCGCTTCGGCGTAGGTTGGCAGCGCGGCGTCGGTCGTTCCTGCGCCAAAGTGACCGATGGCGGCGACGACGGCGGGGTCAACTGCGAGCTTGCGAGCCTGCGCGACTGCCTGGGTGGGGTCGGCTCCGTCGTCGTAGGCCGTCAGTTCGACGCTGTACCCCCTCACGCCGCCGGCTGCGTTGGCCTCTCGCAATGCCAGTCTGACCGCGTAGATGACGTCGTAGCCGACGTACCGGTAACGCCCCTCGAACGGAGCGACCAGGCCAATTTTGACCGTCGGTTGTGTGCTGCCGGGGAAGCGGCAGGCGGTCAGCAGGGCCAGGCAGAACGCGACGAGTGTGACGTAACACGCAATACGCAATATGCAATACGTATTACGTGGTGCGTGGTGCGTGGTGCGTGAGGCGTGATTATGGGATCTGACCACCGCACATTTGATAGTTGGCGTTGTGTTCCTCCTGCGTCACGGCAAAGAGGTGACTGCCGTCGTTCTTGATGCAATTGGCGAGGAAGAAAAAGTAATCTGTTTGGGCCGGGTTGGCGCTGGCCTGGATCGAGGCCAGCCCAGGGCTGCAAATTGGCCCTGGCGGCAGTCCTGGGTTCTTGTAGGTGTTGTAGGGAGAATCCACTTCCAGGTCTTGCAACGTCAGCACCGGCCACCAATCGTCTGTCTGGTTCAGCGCGTACTGAGTGGTGGGATCGGCGTTGAGAAACCAGCCGTTCGTCACCCGGTTGAGGTAGACTCCGGCGATGATGGGGCGCTCTGAATCCAGCACGGCCTCGCGCTCGACTATGGAGGCCAGTGTGACCAATTCGTAGACGGTCAGGCCACGGTCGGCTGCCGCCGCCCGCATTTCTGGGGTCACGCGGGCGTCAAAAGTGCCCAGCATGCGCCGCAGCACGTCAATGGCGGCCGGGTTCTCCGGCAGGCGATACGTCTCGGGAAAGAGGAATCCCTCTAGCGTCGCTTCGGGTGGCAGCGCGGTCAAAAAGTCAAAAGTGAAACCCTGATCCCGCCATCCGGTCGTCGCCAGGGCCAGAAATTCTTGCTGCGAGATAGCGGTCTGCTCCGCCACCTGCGCGGCAACCTGTTCCAGTCGCAACCCTTCCTGGATCGTTATCGTCTGCTCCGGGCGCTGGCCGCGCTGTAATGCCTGGGCGATTTCGGGGATGGTCATCGTCTGGCGCAGGGTAAAATCCCCGGCCTCGATGCCCGAGTCCATCTCGTGATACTGGGTGTAACGGCGAAACAGTTGGGCGTCGGAGACGAGTCCTTCTTGCTCCAGACGCGCGGCTATTTCGGCCACCGTCTCTCCCGTTTCGACTGTAAAGGGAACCGGCGTGTCGTCGTTTCCGGCCGGCTGCTCCAACTCGCCCGCTTTCGAGTCGAGGTAGAGGCCGATCACCATTTTATCCGGGGCGGATAGGCCGGGTAAGGTGACAGAGACGCCTCCGTTGCCGCTGGGGGCGGAGCGCTTGACGAATGTGACGATGCTGCTCACGGCGGCGACGAGGACGATGATGGTGATGAGAAAGGCGATGATTCTACCCGCGTTTTTCAAAATTGTGTTCCTCCTGCTCGTCGTTATGGCTATCCAGGTAACTCTGCAAAATTACTGCTGCCGCGACCGCGTCCAGGCCGGGGCCGTTTTTTCTCTTGCGCCGGTTCTGACGCAGTATTTCCTCCGCCTCTGTCGTCGTAAAGCGCTCGTCCCACGAGACGAGGGGGACGGCGAGTCGCTCGGCCAGGGCGCTGGCGTAACGGGCGACGTGGCGTGCCTGTGGCCCTTCTGTGCCGTCCAGGCTGAGGGGCCGGCCGACGACGACCAGGCCCACGTCGTGCTCGGCGACGAGGGAGGCGATGGCCCCGAAATCCTCCGCTTTGGATCTGCGAACCAGCGTTTGCAGCGGACGCGCCACAGTGCCGCTGGGGTCGCTGATGGCTATGCCGATACGCCGTTCACCGGGATCCAGAGCTAACAC
>CAYNVC010000108.1:0-8229 GCA_964400615.1 uncultured Anaerolineales bacterium
TTACGCATCTCGGCCCCCTGTCTTGGCTTCCTCCGCGTTTATCCGCGTCACCTTACTGGTGGTTGCGCATAACCAGGGGCAGGTAGATGAGGAATTCCACTTTGGTCTCGTCTGCGCCGAGGTCGTACACCCCATCAATGGGGCGTCCCTCCCCGTCAATGTCAGTCGTCACGCCGGAATCAACCCCGTGATCAATGGCCTGCGAGCGTCCCAGCAGGTGGTAGCCGTCGGCGGCGAAAGCGGGATCGCCTCTGTGGTCATTGGTGTGGTTGACGTTGCCGCCCCAGTCCGTGCCGTTGGTCTGCCACAACGTCCCGTTCAGCGTGGCGGTGTTCCCCGCCGTCACCGTGATGCCCACGCTGTGGCTAAAGATGATCGTGTTGGTCAGCACGGCGTGGCCGTGCGCCGACGCTGTGCCGGAGACGTAGATGCCGCTGCCGTCGCCGCCGCTGTTCCGGGCCACCGTGGTGTGGAGCAAGCGGGGAGAGGATTCGGAGACATAGATACCGGAACCCAAGACCACGGCGTGGTTTCCAGCCACCACGTTGTTGATCAGGGTGGGACTCCCCACCACCTTTAACACAACCCCGCCGCCGGACCAACCGGCCGCGTTGCCGGTGATGACGTTGCCGCTCAGGAGGGGGGAACCGCCATACTGGAACACCCCGCCGCCTTCGCTCTGCGCGGTGTTGCTGTAGACCCGGTTGCCGGCCAGGGTAGCGTTGTTCCAGGAGAGTGCCACCCCGCCCCCATAGTTGTAGGCCGAGTTATCGTGGATGACGTTGCCCCGCAGGGTAGCGTTGCCGCTCAGGTAAACGCCCCCGCCCCAGCCCTTGTTCCGGTTGGCGTAGATGGTGTTGCCGTCCAGAGTAGGGTTGCAATTGCTGACGTAACTGACATATACCCCGCCGCCACTGCCGTTGGCTGTAGCAGCGTTGTCGTAGATGACGTTGTTCTGCAACCGGGCATCTCTGCTCTTTAGGAACAGGCCACCACCACCAGAGGGAGCGATGTTGCTGTAGATGACGGTGTTGGTGATGAGCGCGTGGGTGCCGCTGATGTACAGGCCGCCGCCCACGTCTATCCCTCCCAAGCCGCCCAGGCCGGTTGCATCCCCGCCGGTGAGCCGCAACCCCTCGATGGTGGGGCTGACGTTGCCGCTGATGTAGAGCACCCGCCCTTGCCGCTGCGCGTCCAGCGTCGTTGGGTTGGCTGCCGGGTTGGACGTGCTCCAGTTGGTGGTGGTGTAGCCGCCCTGGATGGTGAGCGATTTGGTGATGACGACGATCTGGGTAGCAGTAAACGAGCTTGTGCTCAGAGCAGCGATGTGATGCACGTCGGTATACGTCCCCTGGGCCACCTTGATGATGTCGCCGCTCTGGGCTGCATCCACGGCGGCCTGGATGGTGGTGTAACAAGGCGTCGCACCACTGCAATTGCCACCCGGCGCCACGTAGCGAGTCGTCGCTGCCGGGGCGGCCTGCGCCGGATCGCCTGTCCCCAGCCAGCCGAGCAGGGCCAGGGTCAACCCTAACCCCAAGGCAATAACAAGCGGCAAAAACACTTTTTTCATCTCGTTCCTCCTTGATGTTGGGATTTTAGGGACTGGTAAGCCGGTAGATTGGTGGGTTGGTACACCCACTCCGGTCTACCAATCTACCATCTCAGTGATTACGCACTATCAGCGGCAGGTAGATAAAGAACTTGCGCGCCGTTTCATCCGCGCCCAGGTCGTAGCCGTTCTCGATGGGCCGCTGGTCGCCGTCAATGTCCGTCGTCACCCCGGCATTCACACCCCGATCCAGTGCGCCGGGACACCCCAGCAGGTGGTAGCCGTCGGCGGCGAAATACGGGTCGCCACTGTAATCGTTCTGGTGGCTGATGGTCCCCGCGCCGCCCCTGTCCGTGCCATTGGTGTGCCACAGTGTCCCGTTCAACGTGGCTGTGTTCCCCGCCGTCACCGTGATGCCCACGCTGTGGCTAAAGATGATCGTGTTGGTCAGCGCCACGGCACAGTGATAGTGATCCTTGCCTTGGACGTAGACTGCGCTGCCGTCGCCATACGGCCCACCGCTGTTGCGGGCAATTGTATTGTGTAACAGGCGCGGGGCCGCTGCGCTCGAACTGCCGGTGGTGACATAAATTCCCGCCCCTCGATACGTCCCGATATTATCCACCACGGCGTTATTGACCAACGTCGGGTTGCTGCCCCAGATATAGACCCCGCCGCCATAGGGCGCCGTGTTTCTCTGGATCAGATTGCCCACCACCTCGGCGTTGCCCAGCAATTCTATCCCGCCGCCTTCGCTGCCTGTATTGTCGGCAATGACATTACCAACCAGGCGGGCGGAACAGGAACTGTAGCACGTCACCCCTCCGGCGCCAAAGAGAGTCCAGTTTCCCTGGATGGTGTTCCGCTCCAGCACCGGGCTGCCAGAGGAGATGTACACCCCCGCCCCATCGCCGGCAGATGTCACCGTGTTACTGGCGATGGTATTGCCGGTCAGCCGGATGTTCCCCCCTGCGATGTAGACCCCGCCGCCGTAGTAGGAAACGGTATTGCTATAGATGAGGCAGTCTTCGATAATGCCATTAGCGTCGCTTACATAGATGCCGCCCCCGCGATCCCACAACGATCCACCTGCCTGTCCCCCGGTGATGCACAGCCCTCTCAGGGTTGGCGCAATGCTGTTCCCGATAATGGTCACAACCCGCCCCGCGCCGTTGGCGTTCAGGATGGCGGGATGGGTTTTCGGGTTCAACGTGTTCCAGTCAGAGGTGGTGTAACCGCCTTGCACTATCACCGTCTTGCTGATAAAGACCGTTTGCGTGAAAGTATTGCTCGAGTGGGTGCGGGTTTGTACCCCGGTATACGTCCCCTGGGCTACTTTGATGGTATCGCCGTCCGTGGCCGCGTCCACGGCGGCCTGGATGGTGGCGTAACAAGGCGAGGCGCTGCCACAGTTCCCACCTGGTGCCACGTAGCGAGTCGTCGCCGCCGGGGCGGCCTGCGCCTGCTCGCCTGTCCTCAGCCAACCGAGCAGGGCCAGGGCCAATCCTAACCCCAAGGCAATAACAAGCGGCAAAAACACTTTTTTCATCTCGTTCCTCCTTGATGTTGGAATTTTAGGGATTGAGAAACCGATAGATCGGCGAGTTGGTCACGCCCACTCTGCCAGGTTCCAATCGCCAGCGCCCAGGGTATTAGAACAAAGCGGCAGAGTGATTCGTCCACACCGTTTCCAGCAGATTGTACCCCGCCACCTGCAAGATGGCGAGCGCCAGCAGCCAGGTCGCCTCCTCGGCGGAGAGCACGCCCTCCGGGACGACTGCCGGGGGAAACTGGCGCTTTTTGAGCGAGATCACATTGGTCATCTGGGCAGACGGGTGCGCCAGACGTCCCACGACCCGTCCGCGCAATGTGACCGGGTAGCTCCGTTCCCGCTCGTCGCGCAGGTAAGCCACGCTCCCCAGGTTGAACCGGGCCGGCATGCCGCCGGGGCGGGGGGCGCTGCCGATGGGCTGTCCCGCGTCATCGAGCAACGTCCCGTCCGGCAGAATGCTGCCCCAGGGAGCGCCGTCCGCTTGCAGCGTGACCCCCTCGGTGGTGATGCGGTACGAAAAGGACTGGGCCGTGGTGCAGGCCAGCAGTTGACCCGTGGGATGGCGGGCGCCGCGTACCTTGAGGCTAAAGGCTGCCCAGTCCGGCCCCTTGGGATCGCTCAGCGCGGGGATGGAGCCGTGCGCGTTCAGCGCACGCCCGAATCTGGACCAACTGGCGTCCCAATCGGTGGAGAGATCGCCCAACCCGTCGGGCGACCAGGGGCGCAGCCTGGCCCGCAGCCGGGCCAACCGGGCGCTCATGCCTTGCCTTTCGCCCGCCAGGGCGGATTCGCTCCGGGGCTGCCACTGGCGGCGGACGAACCACACCAGCAACACGCCCAGGGCAACGAACCCCAACACCCCGGCGCAAAATGGAATCACACAACTCGAGATGGTGAGTAAACTTGCCAACGTTTCCGTATCCATCGCACCTCTTTTTCAGGGACATCTGCGCCTGAGAGCGCCCACCGCCCCGTCCATCTCCCGATCCGCTAATCCTGCCAACCCGTGTTCTAGTTGCGCGCCACCGGCGGGAGACAGACCTCGTACCAACCGCCCCGTCTGTCCCCCGATCCGCCAATCCTGCCAATCCGTGTTCTAGTGATTTCGCCCCGTCAGTCTCCCCAATCCGCCCATCCTGCCAATCCGTGTTCTAGTGATTCCGCAGCACCAGCGGCAGGTAAATATATACTGCGTACTCGTCTGCGCCGATGTCATATTTCAGGCCGACGGGTCGGCTGTCGAGATCGATGTCCTCTGCAGGTACCCCCATACCGGAAGCTGACCCGTTGTCTCCGGCGTTGACGCAGGGCGAGTTGGATTTCAGGTGATGGTCTCCGTTCAACCTGTCCACGAACAGGGGGTCCTGGTGAATGTCGTGGGCACCGGCAGGGGCCTGGTAATAGTTGGTGTCCCAGTTGTACACGTCGTTAAAGTCCCGGCCCGCGTCCACCCCTGGGATGTTGACGGCGGAGTAAATGCCATACTCGATGGTCGAATTGGACTTTCCATCGGGCACACAGGAGACAATATTGTTGACGATCTTGGGCTGGCCTAAATTGCTGTAGATGCCGTAGCCATACCCCGCGCTGCCCGCGCTGCCGGGGGAGCCGGATACTCCCAAGCTGCCGTGAGGCGTGCCGTTACCGCCGCTGCCACCCGGCCCGGCACCGCCGCCTGCCATAACCCCCGCCCCGCCGGAGACGATGTCATTGATGGTGTTGTTGAACACATAGGTGGTGGTATAGACGGCGATTCCCTTGCCTTCGCCAATGTCGCCGCCCGCCCCACCGTCGCCGCCTGCCCCGCCCGCTCCGCCGCTGCCCCAGTTAACGCCCTCGCCGCTGCTGCCCCCGTTGCCACCTGTTCCACCGACCCCGCCGGCCGTTCCTTGCCCACCGGCAAGCGTGTGAACCAGATTGTTCTGCACCAGATTGGGGCCGGGCGCAAAGAGCAACAGGCCATAACTGTCCCCGCCTTTGCCCCCTGCGCCGCCAGCGGCGCCACTGGCAACGCCGCCATTGCCGCCGTTGCCGCCATTGCCGCCGTTGCCGCCATTGCCGCCGTTGCCGCCCTGTCCACCGTTGCCGGCGGCTCCGGCGCTGCCCGCGTCGCCGCCTTTGACTCTGGCGATGCTGTTGCGCTCCAAAACCGGAACGGCCTGGAATCCAGTAAAGCCCAAATTGTAAATGCCCACCGCCGACCCGCCGTCACCGCCCTTGCCGCCCTTGCCGCTGCCGCCGCCAGCTCCGCCGTTGCCGCCCTTGCCGCCCACCCCAATTCCGTTACTATCACCGGCACCGCCATAGCCCCCGGCACCGCCATTGGCCCCGGCGCTGCCATCTCCTCCCATGCCGCCAATGATGATGCCGCTGCTGCTGTTGTGGATCAGCCAGGGAGTGGTATCTTTACGGTAGGCATCTACCAGAATGCCCATAGCCATGCCGCCCTCGCCGCCCCTGCCGCCGTCGCCACCATCGCCGCCGCCCCCGGCGTCACCGCCGTTTGTGCCGCTATCGCTGGTAGGGCTATAACCAGATCCTCCTACCTGGCCGTTTTGGGGCGTCCCGGCATTGCCGCCCGCCCCCCCAACGATGGTGTTGTAGCCGATGGTGATGTCGTAAAGGATGTTGTTGTCATGCACGGCGAGGGCGGAATCAACGATATAGATTCCCATTGCGCTGCCGCCGTCGCCGCCGTTGCCGGCGTTACCGCCGTTGCCACCGTCTCCACCGGCGAAATGAGTCGAGGTGCCGTTATAGCCCGAATCACCCGTGCCTCCGTCGCCGCCATCGCCGCCCGCGCCACCCAGGATGCCGATGATGGTGTTATGGGCAAAGGTGCCACCGGCGGTGTCCACGTAAATGCCAACAGCGTCTCCGCCGCTGCCTCCCCAAAAACCGCCGTCGCCACCCCAGGCGCCATCACCAGTGAGTGAACTATAACCGCTGCCGTTGCCACCATCTCCGGCGTCCGCGCCGGCGCCGCCACAGATGCGTTTGATGGTGTTATTGCTCACGCTCACGGTCGCCGCCGCGCCGTCTTGCACCCAGATACCGTAAGCGTGCCCACCGTCGCCGCCGCTGCCGCCGTCGGTACCCGATACTCCGCCGGAGTTGTCGCTCCCGTTGAGGCCCGCCACACCATTCCCGCCCGTGATGAACTCGATGGTGTTCGAGGCAACCTGGGCGCTGGTGGTGCCGGAAATGACGACACCGGCAGCCCAACCGCCCTCGCTGCCAGCCGGCAGAGCCGGGGTGACGCCGCGCATATCGGCGATGCGATTTTGCGTAATCCACACCGATGACGCGCTATGAACGGTCACGCCCACTATACCATTCTCGATGGTAGCGCCGTTGACGCTGCCGCCGCTGCCGGGCAAAAACACCACGCCGTACCAGTCGCCGGCCGAGTTGGCGGTGAGTGTAGCGCCCGGTTCCACCTCCAGTGCGCCGCCGTTCTCAACGATGATCTCGATCATAGGCGAGAGGCCGTTGGCGTATGGGTTGGCGTTGGACGAAGCAGCGGTGACGGTGATGTCCTCGATGGTCAAGGTGGCCCCGGATTGCACCACCACGTCGGTACTCAACGTCCTGTCGGTGCTCCAGGTGGTGTCGCTGCTGATTTGTGTGTAGCGCAAAGGCGCGGCATCCACCACAGAGTATGAGGTGAGAGGCAGCAACGTCAGCGCAAGGATCAAGACGGCCAAACCATTGAACAAACAATTGCGTTTCATCCAAATTTCCCCCGTTATAGACCTGTCAGGTCTATCTATATCAGTGGGTGCGCAGCACCAGCGAGAAGTAGCTCTCGTTGCCCTCCGCCCCGTCCGTCTCCCGAGCCGCCCATCCTGCCGATCCGTGTTCTAGTTGTTCCGCAGCACCAGCGGCAGGTAAATCTTGTAGACAATGTCCTCCACGCACCAAACACCCGTCTCCGCACTACACGTCATAGTGGTCACGTCCCAGGCATAGATAGCTTGTGGCGCAGCCCAGTCGTAGGGTAGGGAAATGCCCGTCCCATAATCACTGTTGCTGCTGCTGCTCCAATCGTTGCAGTTGCCCATTCCGCCTGTGTCAGAGCTACTGCTGCTCCAGCCCGTGCGCACCCAGCCGATATAGCCCGAGGGCGGCCCCTGACCGCTGTCGGCCCAATATTCGCCCAGGCTGATGTTATATTTGAGCGCGGAAGGGTCCAGGATTTCCCACAAGGAGGCCATGTGGTAGCCTGGTACGCAGGCAGTATCGGCCTCAGCCCCATCGTGGGTGACGTTCGTCTGATAGTACTGGCGCATCCCGGCAGAGCCGGCTGCGGGGGCTTGAGCGGAGGCGGATGCCTCGCGCTGCCCCCAGGCCAGGTAGCCCAGGAAGGCCGCGATCAACAGGGCCAGGGTCAGCAGGGCCACCAGTCCCGACCGCCGGTCGTGGTGAATTCTGAGGCTCACTCTCCTGATCATGCTCTCAGTCCTCCACGCACCAGACAGACATCGCAAAACTGCACGCATTGGTATCTACATCCCAGACACCGATCTCTTGCCCCACAGTCCAGTTATTAGGCAGGGAAACATATGTCCCATAGACGCTACCGCTGCTGCTGCTCCAAGCATTGCAGTTGCCATCCCCTGCCGTGCTAGAGCCACTGCTGCTCCAGCCCGTGCGCACCCAGGCAACATAGTTCACAGGCGGCCCTTGCCCACTGTCGGCAATTTGATATCCCAGGTTGGTGTCATACGTCAGGTTGGAAGGGTCCAGAATCTCCCACAAGGAGGCCATGTGGTAGCCGGACGCGCAAGCAGTATCGGCAGCGGCTCCGTTATAGCTGCTCGCCGTCTGATAGTAGCGGCGCATCCCGGTGTAAGCGGCTGCGGGTGCTTGAGGGCCGGAGGCAGAGGCCGCGTGCCGATCCCAGGCCAGGTAGCCCAGAAAAGCCACGGCCAACAGTGCCAGAGTCAGCAAAGTTATCAGACCCCGCGTTAGATTGATGTTGATGACCAGGGTTTGTTTTTCTTGCTCTTTCACTTGAATTCCCCCTCTAAAGTTGGTAGATTGGTAATGCAATAATTGCGTTTCATTTTCAGACCTGACAGGCCTGAGACCTGTCAGGTCTGATCTATCCGCATCAGTGATT
>CAYNVC010000109.1:0-4712 GCA_964400615.1 uncultured Anaerolineales bacterium
CGCTGTCTTTCCTCCTGCCCCCAGTCTGCGCCATCTGCGTTTGTCTGCGTCCGGCCGGGGGCGTTAGAATTGAACATCTCTAAACGGACGGTTCCAGATTTTAGGAATCTCGCCCTGGCTGGTATGCAAAAGTAGGACGCAGACGAACGCTGAAAACACAGCTTTTCCTCTTGTGCCTGATCTGCGTCCTGCCGGGGGCGTTAGAATTGAACAGCCCTGCCCAAATGAGAATGCCTCACAGGTCTCCGGAGACCTGTGAGGCATTGATGTTTCTACGGTGCTTCCCGCAGGACGAGCGGCAGGTATATGTACTCTGGCGCAGCGGCAAAGTACAGCCCCTTGTTGCTGCTGTAACTCACGTTCCCCGCGCCATCTATCACCTGCACCACATAGTTGAACTCGTCGAGCGTGGTGTTGGCATCTCCCTCCCACAGACCGGTGTTGGCCGCATAGTTCAATCCGATGCTTCCCCAGAGGCCGGGCGCGTACTCGTAGCTGATCTGCACCTGTGAAACGCCGGATTCGTCGTCGCTGGCCTGGACCTGGAAGCTGGCCGTGTTGCCCATTTTGGTGCTCTCCACCGACCAGATGGAGGGCGGCATATAGTCCCCGGTGTCGGTGTAATAGACGCGCAGACGGATCTGGGTGTAGAGCCGTTCGACCTCGCTCTCAGAGTGGAATTGGGCCGGGACGATGACCAGGTTGTCATTGTTGCCCAACCGGTTGATGGCGGCGATGCTGGTCGGATACCAGCCCTCGTAATCAAAGACAGGTTCAATCCTGGACGTATCGGTGACGAGCGTCGTGACAACCGGGTCGAGCGTGACGGTATAGTATCTCGCGTTCATCACGACGACGCCGCGAGCGGGCATACCAGACCTGGTGACATCGGAGATGACGAGCGGCTGGATGGGCCGCCCGGCGCTGGTCTGCGTGGCGGTGTAGCCCCGGACGGTATAGTAGACGCCGGATGCGGTGGTGTGCGTGATGAAATCAAAGCTGAACGTTATATCCTCATAGTTTCCGCTCGTACCGCTGCCGGTCTGGGCCATGTGACCACTCCTCCCACTGTTCAGACTACCCGAAACCGGTGTTGTGATGGGCACTGTGACCCGGTACATCGGCAGGCCGTAGAGGGTGGATTCGATCATCACTTTTTCGTCGTAGCGGCTGAACCCGCCACCGGGCGCTCCGCCGACGTAGCGCTGCTTGGCCCGCATCAGCGCCTCCCCCACCGGCACGTCACTCGCGCCCCCCAACTCTTGGGCAAAGTAGAGCATCAACCGTTCCGAGTAAGCGATCTCGGTGGTATCTCCCAGTCCGTAGCCGGTGTTACCCACGAACCCGCCGGTCTGCTGTCTGGCGAACGCCTGGGAAAAGTCGAGCGCGGTCGTGGTGCTTGAACTGTGTGTGTCGTGGACGTTGTATCCGGCGTGGCAGCCGACCGACCAGACGACGGTGCTGATGGGCGAGGTGGCGGCGTTGCTGATTTCGGCACTGGAAAAGAGACCCGCGCTCTCGTTGGGCGGGATGGCGTGCCAGTGCTCAAAGTGGGCGCTGATGGAGGCCATGTCCTGGTGGGGAGCGCCGCTCGCCGTCCACTCGTTCCTGAGGTCATCCGCCGTCCAGGTCTCGCTGATCAGGGTGGTCGTTATCATACCCTGCGCGGCCATCAGGTCGCGGGTTGCCTCGGCGCTGTCGGTCAGGAAATCGTAGCCGGTGGATAGTCCCGTCTGAGGGTTGAATCCACTGCGCCCCGAGTCGAGATAGTGGGCGATTGTTCCGCTGATCTCCTCCGGTGTCTCCACCAGCCGTCCCACGGCCAGGTCGGGGATGTAGAGACCGTGACCGTGCCAGTACTTGGGATTCAGGTCGCCATAGAAATTGTCGGTGAGCAAAAAGCCCCAGCCCAACGCGGCCCAGGTGGAATTGTAACTATCCAGGTGAGCGGAGGGCCAATACTCGCGCTCGTTCGCCAGTGAGGAGGAATCGGGGATGCGGTAAAAGGGGATGATCGAGTCGTCGCCGACGATGACGATGTATTTGGTGTTGGTGTAGGAAAAAGTGAGTAAACTGTGTAACTCGTCATCGTAGATGGCCTCGGCCACGTCGTTGGCGGCGTAGGGATTGCAGGTGTCGTTGTTCCAGGTGGCATAAGCCTGTTCAACCTGGGAAGAGAGCGTGTCCACGGGAACGATCACGCCCTTGACCGTGGAATCGTCGGCCAGCGCGATCAGTTGGGCAGATATGGCTCGCGTGCGGGTGACGCCGTAGACGTGATCCAGTTGTTTTTTGTTGACCAGGATGATCGTCTCGACATCTGAGGACAACAAACTTAAAGGTTGGTAGAACCACATCGGCTCGGTCGCGCTATATGGCAACGTCGCCGTGCAGGCCGGATAGGCCCCGCCGAATGAGCGCGTCTCGGCCAGCAGTTCATACGTCCTGTTCTGGTCATACGCTCCATCGTGCCCGATGACGACGACGTAATGCCACCCCGGCTCGGTGATCAGTGTCACCGCCGTCTCGTCTTCCTGGCCGGGGTTGGCTGAGATGGCGCCCATTCTGCCGATAGCGCCCATTCTGCCGATAGCGCCCATTCTGCCGATAGCACCCATCCTGCCGATGGCGCCCATCCTGCCGATGGCCCCCATTCTGCCGGTAGCGTCAACGTCCGAGTCATCCTGCACGTCACCCACCAGATCGTCGCCGCTCAGATTGGGGTTCTTGGTCAGGTCGTAAAAGGTAGCAATGTCGTAATCGGCGGGCGGGTTGGAGAGGGTGACGGTCAGAATGGCGGGCGAGGGGATATAGACCCGGAACCAGTCTATGTCGTCGGGGTTATCGAGCGTCGCCGTGATTGGGTTGCCCAGGTGCAGCCCGGCAGCCATCAGAGCGCCGTCGTTCGGCTCGTACTTGTCGCCCGTCAGGCTGGATGGGACGTTCCACTCGTCCACGGTAACGGCGATGGAATATGGCCCGCCATCCACGTAGGCCGAACCGAGGAATACCTCTCCCAGGTAGTGCCCCAGAGCTTCCTGGTAAGAGACGTGGGTCTCGTATGGCAGGATGGTGACGCGCTCAGAGTAGACCAGGGTTCCCGCCAAGTCGTAAAAGCTGATGGTCGGCGTGAGCACGGAGCCGTTCATGTTCTGGATGTTGATGTGTGTGTGCGCTCGCTCGGAGCGAACGACGCGGGGCAGCAGGATGGATTGGCTGGATGGCGGCGCTTGATAGGAGCGCAGGACGCTATCCTGTGCGTTGTCGTCGTAGGCCACCACGTCCAGATCGTGGCCGCCAGAGTCTATGTAGGCCGAGTAATTCTCACCGTCGGAGACTGCCACGGTCGGGTAAGGGCCTTTCAGGTGCCGCCCGGTCAGATTATCGATTGAATCGGTCAGCACGTTATCGCTGTGGAGGTCTCGATAGACGATATTCACCCCCAAAGTGTTGTTGGGTATCAGGAGCCAGAAATCGCTCTTCCAACCGTGACGGTTCACGTTGACCACGGGCAGAGAAGAGATGGAAGAGGAATGGTGGTGGGCGTAGGCTGCGCCGCGATCTCGCTGGTCCAGGTCTACGACGACGATCTGGAGGAATTGGTCGGACGCGATGTTGGCGGAGCCGACAAATTGCGCCGGCAGGTTATCCTCCGAGGCCAGGTCGTAGATGTAGCTGCTCAACGGATCAATCGAAAAGTTTCTATAGTGTACTTGCTGCGTTTGATCTGCCCGGTCGTAGAACCCGACGTTGACATTCGCGGACATGGTACCGGCGTTCATTATCATTAGAAAGGTGTCTGGGTCCCCCCGGCGCACCAGAGGGATGTCTGTCGTCATACTGGCGTCAGAGGACGAGAGGCCGTTGTAGCTCATCAGCCCATCGCCGGGCCAGACATCACTGACGAACCTGACGGAGGCGGCGATGACCTGGTCGGTCTCCGGGGACTGGATTTGGACGACCGCCGACCCCACAAAATCAGAGGGTAGGTCGGACAATGTCTTTTGGACATAGATGTGGGTGCCGTGGTGAGGGATCGTGTCGTTGATGACGTGCTCGACATCTCCTGTCTGATCGTAAAATGTGATCGTGATGTCCAGGTGATCGGAAGTCGATCCGTCAACAGCCGTGACGTAGATGATGGACGACCAGCCAGAATAATCGCGGGCGACGAAAGGAAGGTCTATTTCAGATCCCACGCCATAGCTCCCCACGTAGGTCGAGCCAAAGACGTATGGTTCGCCGCTCGATCCTCCCAGAGACGCCGATGTGTCCCGCACCGGTGGGGCCGGGGCAGAAACATCACCTGGCGCTGCGGGTGCAACCGGTGTTTTGCCCTCTGCGAGTACACCAATCGTCCAGGTGGTCGCTGCGACAAGGCCAATGGCTGCTCCAAAGGTCAGTAGAAATAATGTGAGTTTTTTCATGATACTCCTCCTTATTTACGGATCAGATACCCCAGAACACGGATGGGCAGGATTTTCGGATTGGATGCCCTAGAACTCGGATGGGCAGGATTTACGGATTGGATGCCCCAGAACACGGATGGGCAGGATTTGCGGATCGAGACCTACAGATCAGATAATCCTGCTGATCCGTGTTCTAACGGGCAGGATTCACGGATTGGATGCCCCAGAACACGGATGGGCGGGATTCACGGATCGAGACCTACAGATCAGATAATCCTGCTGATCCGTGTTCTAACGGGCAGG
>CAYNVC010000109.1:4812-8219 GCA_964400615.1 uncultured Anaerolineales bacterium
ATTCACAGATCAGATAACCCTGCCAGTCCTTGTTCTACCTCCGCCAGATCCAAACTGGCTTCCAACTCGTCAAATATCTCGTGCGCCTGCTGCAATGCCTCTCGTGCCTCGTCGAGCTGGCCTTGTTCCCGGCGCAGTATGCCGATTTGGAGCATGGTGCGCCCGACCTCGTACCGGTTATCCAGTTCGTGGGCTATATCCAAACTTTGAGCAAGATACGTTGCGCTGCGTTCCAATTCCCCCTGTGCGCGGTGGATCTCTCCCAGCACACGGCGCGTGGCGCACTCGTCCGCCTTGAGACCCTGCTCCTGGGCGTATTTGAGCGAACGTGTGGCGAACTCTAGCGCCTCTTTCAACTGTCCCTGGCGCAGGGCGATCTCGGCCCGGTAGCGCGAGGTCTCGGCCACGAAATCCTCGGAGGGGATTTGGGCAAAAAAGTCCTCACTTTGATCCAGTGACCTGGTCGCCTGTTTCAGATTCCCCATTCGCAGATAGACCGCGCCCAGGTTGTTGTGGATCAATCCCTTGCCATAGGTGACTCCCAGATCGTCCCACACGCGGAGGCTGCGCTGGTAGAACGTAAGAGCCTGTTCAGTTCTTCCCGTGATGCGATGCACCTCACCGATGTTGTTAGCCAACACTCCCTGCCCGTAGGTATCTCCTATCCGTTCTTTGACATCCAGGCTCTCGAGGTAATGGTTCATGGCCTCTTTCCAATGACTTTGCTCAAAGTACGCATTGGCGAGCGTGATGTGTGCCTGCCCCTGCCCGGTGATGTCTCCCAGTCTCTGGTAAATTTCGAGACTGCGTTGCGCGAATTCGACCGCCTGCTCGTTGTTGCCCAGGCGGCAAAAGATTTCACCCATCAACCGGGTAGCGTGTGCCACCTCGTTGTCCCCTTTGCCTTCCGAGGCGATTGGAATCGCGCGTTCACACCACTGGATCGCTTCCTGGTTGTTTCCCTGCCGGTAATAGATTCCCGCGCGTAACAAATATAGCCGTACTGCCTCCAACGACTGCATTTCCTCGCTCAACGCACTCAGCCCTTTATCTATCCATGCCTGGGCGGTGACGTACTCGCTTTTACGCTCGTACACGTGCGCCGTGCGCCGGCACAGGTCGGCGCGGCGGCGGTCTCTATCGGACGCCGGTTCTATCCCGTCCAGCAGAGCGCGGGCCTGCTCGTAGCTTGCCAGGGCCTCGTCATATTGTCCCACGAGTTGGTACGTATCCCCCAACCCCTCGTGGGCGACCAATTGCTCGTTCAGGCTGTCGGGCACGTGTTGAGCGACTTGCAGCGCCTTTTTGTAACGGTGGATGGCGTCTTCGTTGGCATAGATGGCCTGCGCCCGGCTGCCCGCTTCGATCTGGTACTTTAATGCCTGGGGCCAATCTTCGGCCAGGGTATAGTGTTCGGCCAGCACCTCCAAATGCTCTTCCACGTGTACCCCGCTTTGCGCCTCTATGGATTGGGCAATCTTGCGGTGCAGGTCGCGCCGCTCGGCGTAGAGCAGGCTTTCGTAGGCTACCTCGCGCGTCATCACGTGCCGGAACAGGTAGGCCACCTGGATGTGATCCAATATCTCTTTCTGGCACAGGTTCAGCAGGCGCGTCCCAATGTCCTCCGCGTCGGTCTGGTAGGGGTAGACCGATTGGAGCAGCCAGCGCTGGAACTCGCGCCCGATCACCGAGGCTACCTTGAGCATGTTGCGGCTCTGCTCGTCCAGCCGGTCCAGCCGGCTGAGGATCACGCGGCTGATGGTATCTGGAACCTGCACCCGCTCCAGGTCGGCGCGGGCGTGGTAGAGGCCATTTTCGGCGTCATAGCTCAAATAGCTCTCGATCAGAGCGTGCGCCATCTCGACGATGAACAGCGGGATGCCCTGCGCGTTCTTGAGAATCAACTCCTTGATCTGATGGGGCATCTCTGGCGTGGTGGGCAACTGGCTTTCCAACAGGGCCATACTCCCCTTTTCCTCAAGCCCCCCCAGCGGCACGGACGTATAGTTGGGTTGCTGCGCCGCGTTCAGAGCGGGCGGTTCCTCCGGCCGGTAGGTGACGCAGATCAACAGGGGGCGGAACTTGGTGTGCGCGGTGAGATGGTTCAACAGCGCCAGCGACGGTTCATCAATCCACTGAATATCGTCTATCGCCAACAGCGTGGGATGGTATTTGGCCTCGGACGAGATCAGGCTGCTGACGATGCGTTGCAGGTTCTGTTGGCGCAGTTGCGGATCCAGCGACTTGAGCAGGCTACTCTCCTCCATCGGCACGCCCAGCAGATGGGCGATGAGCGCGGCCCAGTCGGCCCACTTTGGGTTGGCGGCGATCAGACGGCTGCTGATCTTTTCGCGCCGCTCCTGGTCCGAGTCGTCGCCGCGCAGGCCGAACACCTGGCGCAGGATGTTGATCCAGGGAGCGTAGGGAGTGTGCCGCCCGTAGGAGGGACATCTGGCGAACAGCGTATCGCCGCCCATCTCGTTCCAGCGGGCGATCAATTCCTCGACGATGCGGGATTTGCCCAGCCCCATCTCGCCGTGAATATCGAGCACCTGGCAGTTGCCACGGGCTGCCTGTTGAGCCACGCGCCAGATCGTCTCCCATTCTGCGTCCCGCCCGATGAGCGGCGAGCGGCGGGTGGGCAGCTCTGCCACCTCGTACTGGTCGCTGGCTACGCCCTGCACCTCGTAATTTGGCACCGGCTGGCTCTTGCCCTTGACCCTGACCGGCTCTTTTTCGTTCAACTGGAACCGTTTGCCGACCTGGGTAGCGGTGCTCTGGCTGATGAGTACCTGTCCCTCCTGCGCGGCGGACATCAGCCGGGCGGTCAGGTTGACCTCGTCCCCCATCACCGAGTACTCGTGGCGTGCGTCCGAGCCGACGTTGCCGGCAAAGACGCGCCCGCTGTTGAGACCGATCCGTTGCTTGAGCGCAAAAGTGCCGGCCGAGGTCTCCAATTCGCCGAAGGCGGACATTGCCGCCTGCATTTCCCAGGCGGCGCGAACCGCCCGTTCGGGATCGTCCACGTGGGCGCGGGGTGCGCCAAAGAGCGCCATGATGCGGTGGCCCACCACGTAACTATCCACCTTGTCCACCACGCCGCCGTATTGTTGGATGATCCCCTGCATTTTGGAAAAGTGGGTGTTGAGGATGGCCGTGATCTCGGCGACTTTTTCCGGCCCCAACTGGCGGATGATCTCCTCGATGCCGTAAAAGTTGGCAAACATGGTCGTCACCGGGCGGAACTCGCCCTTTTCGCGGGCGGCCATGCGAGCGGGATCGAAGCGCAACAGGTCGAGCAGACCGGGGGGCAGAAACGGGGAGAGCGCCTCCAGGCAGGTGACGGTATCCTGGATGTGGGCTATCGTCGCCGCCAGGTCATCGCCGCGCGGCCGGGGCTGCACGGA
>CAYNVC010000110.1:0-8180 GCA_964400615.1 uncultured Anaerolineales bacterium
GAGTGGTGGGCGAGTATTGTCCGCCCGTCATCCCATAGGTCGAGTTGTTGACCACGATGGCGGTCAGGCCAATGTTGCGCCGGGCGGCGTGGATAAAGTGATTGCCGCCGATAGCCAGCGCGTCCCCGTCACCCATCACCACGATCACTTTCATATCCGGGCGCACCATCTTTAGCCCGGTGGCAAAGGCCAGTGCCCGCCCGTGGGTGGTGTGCATAGTGTTAAAGTCCACGTAAACCGGCATCCGGCCCGTGCAGCCGATACCGGAGATCATCGCCACGTCGTCCTTGTCCAATTGCAGATCGTCCACCGCGCGGATGATGGCTCCCATGACGATGCCGATGCCGCACCCGGCGCACCAGACGTTGGGAAATTTTTTGTGGTGGCGCAGGTAACGCTCGTGTACCCGCGATTCGTGCGGCTGTTTCATCTCGTCCACCCCCATTCCTTGATCACGTCCAATATATCCTCCGGTTTGATCATTCCCCCATCCGCCCGGTTGACCCGGCGCACCTTGGCCCGCCCGGCCACCCGCTCCACCTCCAACGCCAGTTGGCCCAGATTCAACTCTGGAACCACGATGTATTGAGCCTGGGCGGCGGCATGCTCCACGATTTCCTCGGCAAAGGGCCAAAGCGTCTCTAGTTTGAGAAAACCAACCTTGTGCCCGCGCTCCCGCGCCATCTCGACCGCGTGGCGGGCGGAGCGGGCCGTGACCCCGTAGGCGATGACCACCACCTGGGCGTCGTCGAGGCCGTCATCCTCGTAGAGCAAAATGTCCGAAAGGCTGCGGTCTATTTTGCGAAATATGCGCTCCAGCCAGGGCTGGACCTCGTCCAGCCGGTTGGTCGGGTATCCCCGCTCGTCGTGGTGCAACCCGGTGATGTGATAGCGGTATCCTTCACCAAATGGAACCAGCGGCGGCACGTCGCCCAGGTTCTCGTAGGGCTTGTACCACTCTGGCGGCACGGTCGTGCCCGCGCGCTCCGCCCGCTCGACGGTGTCGTAATCGGGCAACACGACCCGCTCCCGCATGTGGCCGATCACCTCGTCCATCAGCAAGATCACCGGCGTGCAATACTTTTCGGAGAAATAGAACGCCTTGACCGTCAGATCGAACGTCTCGCGGACGGAGGAGGGGGAGAGGACAATGATGGGGTGGTCGCCGTGCGTGCCCCAACGGGCCTGCATCACGTCGCCCTGGGAGGGGCTGGTGGGCCGGCCGGTCGAAGGCCCCAGCCGCTGCACGTCCACGATGACGCACGGTATCTCGGCCATTGCAGCGTAGCCGATGTTCTCCTGCATCAGGCTGAATCCGGGGCCGGAGGTGGCGGTCAGCGACTTGGCCCCGCCCACCGAAGCGCCGATGATGGCGGCGATGGAGCCAATCTCGTCCTCCATCTGGATGAACTTGCCGCCCACCTGGGGCAGCCGCCGGGCCAGCACCTCGGCGACCTCGGTGGCCGGCGTGATGGGGTATCCGGCAAAGAAGCGGCATCCGGCGGCGATGGCCCCTTCGGCGCAGGCTTCGTCCCCTTGCATCAATCTGGCAGTTGGTTTCGTGCTCATTCCGCTTCCTCCTCCGGTTCGATGTCTGCCACAAAGATGGCAAAGTCCGGGCAATGCAACTCGCACCAGCGGCACGCGGTACATTTTTCCGGATGGGCGACGATGACCCGCCCGTCGTTTCCCTGCTCCAACACGTGAGTGGGGCAGAACTCGACGCACAGCCCACACCCCTTACACCAGTTTGGAAAAACGGTCACGCGGCCGCGCGGTAATTTCCGTTTCCTTTTCTTTTTTACGTTCTCTGAATCATCTGCGCTCACTTGTCTATTGACCCCCTTGCAGGTTTGTATTCCGTTCTATCGAACCCGGAGCGTCACTCGCCGGTTTCGTCTCTACGCGCCGAAAGCAATATAGAAGTGCCACCATAAGTGTCGCTCACCCTTTCCACGCGGAACCCGGCGGAGGAAACGTCCTCTCTCAACTCTTGCTCGGTATAACCGCACCACAGCCCGCGTGCGATTCTGCGTTCCACGCTTTGCTCAAAGATAAAAGTGTAACGATAGCGCACCCAGCGATTGAAAAAACGCTGCCAGGCAGAGATGCCCCGGCTTTGGTCAATCTCCTGGCTTTTTTGCACAATCTGGCGGGCGCTGTAATTCTGGCCCGGCACAGCCACGACCAGCCGCCCACCGGGCTTTAAGACACAAGCCAGGTTAGAAAGGGCACTGCGGCGCTGCTGCCGGTCGGGCCAGACGTAGAGGGAAAAATGGGCCACGGCCTTGTCCTGGCTGGCCTCCGGCAGCGGTAACGGCTTGCGAAAATCAGCCAGCAAGAACGAGGCGCGGTCGCCCAGGCCGAGCCGCTGGCTGCGCCGCCGCGCGGCAGCCAGGCCAGCGGGGGAAGCATCCAGCCCCGTGAGTTGGCATTGGCCCGCCACGAGCGAATCGCGCAGGTGGACGAGCAGCCGCCCCGATCCACATCCGGCGTCGGTCACGCGCTCGCCAGGGCCAAGATCGAGCGCCTGCGCTGCCGCTTGCAACGAGGCGTCGTAGGCGCTGGGGACCAACGGATCGTACAGCCCCAGCCGGTAACTCCAGTTCCAGATATTGCGCCAGTACACGTCGGAGAGGGATTGAAATATGGACATTCGTTTGACCTCGATGGAGTATTTCCTGACCCGGTTCTCAGAATTACCGCCATTATCCTACAAAGCCCGGTTTTTGACCAGTACCGTTTGTACGGCCTCGCGCGGTGATGTTTGTCAGGAGGGAGTGGCGATTTGCGTATTATCTCATATTGAGTATCATGAAGAACATCAATCAAGGAGGTGCGATATGGGTGACAGTCTAAGGGATTTGCTCGAGATTCCGTCCTCGTGTGTGGAAGAGATCAACGCTTTGCTGCTCGACCCGAACAACCAGGCCGTCAACGCTTTTTTGGAGATAGTCGAGAAATACGGCACGCCGGAAGAGATCAACCGCAAGGCGGCCGAGGCGCGTCAATTTTCCAGTCTGATGGCCCGCCTGGAAAAAGTCGCTCCGGCCTACGTCGCGGACGTCCGGTGGTTGGAGGAGCAGCGGGACGCAGGGGCCTTTATCGGCATTGGCGACTATCGCCGCCGGGTACTGGGCGACAGGGCCGAGACGATGACCTTCGACGACAGTCTGGCGGTCACGCTAGAGATCAGCGCGTTGCAGTATTTCCCCTTTCTCATCGCGGAAGCAAAACAGGCCATCGAGAAAGGAGAGTTGATGCCGGGCCGCTACATCCGCGTGCGCCAGATGAAGGAACAGGTGGCGGACGGCGACATCCTGGCAGTGGCGGCGGCAATGCAAGTGGTCGGGGCCAGCTACGTGGAGACGTTGGACACCAAAGGCACCGACGGCTCCAACGTCCACCTGGGCGGCCCGGAGACGATCACCGGCTACTTTGGCGGCGTCGGCCAGCCGAACGAGTACGCGCTCAAGTGGCTGGACGAGTTCCTGCATTATTACACCACCTATGGCATCAAGCAGGTGCTCAACATCAACCCCGGCACGGTCTTTTTGGGCTATCTGCTCTACAAACTCGGTGTGAATAACGAGTTCAAAATCTCGGTCTATATGGGGAACGACAACCCCTACGCCGCGCTGTGGACGTTGATCGGGGCCAAGCTCTTTGCCCGGCCCGATGGAACCAGCCCCTTGATTGGTTTCAACTGGTCCAACTCGGTCAACAACGAGACTATCGAGATCACGGCCCAGATCCGGCGCGATTTGGGGTTCGAGGACGTGGTGCGCTTTGAGCATCACATCACCGAGACCTACAAGTCAATCGTCCGCCAGCCCTACGACCGGCTGGAGGAGCTGGTCGAGATCGCCGACCACGTGGCGAACATCTCGGCCAAGCACGAGGGCGCACCCCCAGAGATCGAGGTGACGCGCGAGCACCCCTCGGACATTCTGGACTATTTCCGCGACAAGAGCGAGATCGAGGAAGCGGGCGAGATGGAGTATATGCTGCGCAACTATCTCGACAAGCACGACTCGGTCAACCGCACCGCTCGCGCACTGACGGAGCACGGGCTGACCTTTATCGCAGCACAGAATCTGCACCAACGATAAATCCGGGGCGAGCAATCGTGGGGAATTGCTATGGGACAGGAAATCAACATCCGGTTCACGCCCAGTCAGGGCGACTACCAGAAAGCGATACGCGCCTACCTCAAACGCAAGCCAATAACCTGGATAGCGCCCGCGTTCTTCCTGGGGTCAATAGTGCTGTATCTGATTTACCTTCCCAAAAATATCACGCCCCAAACCTGCTCACCTGTGGTGATGGTAATAATGCTCGTTCCTATCTTGCTCGTGTACCAATGGGTCTGGGTTCCGCTGCGCCTGGGCCACAAGGTTTGGCAACACGATAGGTTCCGGAGTGAAACGGTCTGGCGAATAAGCGACGACAAAATATGGGTCAAAAACCAGTACGTCGAATCCAAATTTGACTGGGGTATGTTCTGCAAAGTGATCGAGACCAGAGACCTTTACCTGCTGATTTATACGGTGAACAAGAAAACGTTCCAATTCATCCCCAGGCGGGCATTTGAATCGGAGGAGCAAGAATCCTCGTTCAGACATCTGGTCCAACGGAACGTGGGCAAGATGAGCTAGTACCAGATCTCGCCCAATGGGCAATGATTTCTCCACAAAACCGGCCTCTTTCCCTTGCTGGCGCTGATTCAGGAGAACACGTATGATTGCCGCCGAGTATGGGATCGAGGTCAATCTGGCAGAACTGCGCTGCCGGCTGACCAGCCGCCTGGCGCTGCTGTTGATGGCTGCCAGTGGCCTGGTGGCGTGGCGCTCCCTTTCCTGGGAGCCATTCCTCCCGGCCCCCTTTGGCCTCTCCGTCGCGCTGCTGGCGCTGGGCTGGGGGGTGCGGACTCTGGTCAAAACACACCCGGCGTTGGCGCAGAACTTGATGGCGTGGGGGCTTGTACTGGGCCTGATAGCCGCCATGCTGCTCTTTTCCTCCCCCTGGATCCCTTTCCTGGGGCTGATGCTGGTCTTTATCGCCGGAATGCTGACCCCGGCGGGGGGATTCATCACCGCCGGTCTCGTCGCCGGGGCAGCGGTGTGGTTAAAGTACACCGGGGTGCGCGATTACCCGCTGCCCGGCTTGCTCGCTGCGCTGGCGACGGGGGTCGCCCTGGCGTGGCTGGTCGTCTACACGCTGTACAGTGCGCTGGAATGGGCCTGGACGATGCAACAGCGGGCCAACCAACTGTTGGAAGTGTCCCGCGACCGGCAAGGTGAACTCAACCGCACCCTCAAATCGCTCGACCTGACCAACACACTCCTGAGCCGCACCCAGCGCGAGTTGATGGCGGCCCGCCGCCAGGCGGACGAGGCGCGGCTGGTCAAAGAACAGTTCGCCGCCAACGTCAGCCACGAGCTGCGCACCCCGCTCAACCTCATCCTCGGATTCAGCGAGATGCTCTACCTCTCCCCCGAAATCTATGGCGGGATACAATGGTCTCCCAGGCTGCGCCGGGCGATCTACCAGATATATCGCAGTAGCCGCCACCTGCTGGAGATGATTGACGACGTGCTCAACCTCTCCCGCTTCGAGATGGTGGGGTTCACGCTGAACAAGGAACCCACACCGCTGGAGCCATTGCTGCGCGAGGCGGTCGAAATCGCCCAAGACCTGTTCCAGGGTAGCCCGGTCTCGTTGCAGGTCGAGATAGAGCCTGGCCTGCCCACGCTGGAAGTGGACTGCACACGCATTCGCCAGGTGTTGCTAAACCTGCTCAACAACGCGGCCCGTTTCACCACAGAGGGGAGTGTGCGGCTGACGGCACGGCGGGGAGATGGAGAGGTATTGATCAGCGTCAGCGACACCGGCCCCGGCATCCCAGCGCCCGAATTGCCCCGCATATTCAAAGAGTTCTACCAGGTAGATCGCTCCTTGCGCCGCAAGCACGGCGGCACCGGCCTGGGACTGGCGATCAGCAAACACTTTGTCGAGGCGCACGGGGGGCGTATCTGGGTGGAGAGCCAGGAGGGGGTGGGGACGACCTTTACCATCTCCCTGCCCATCGCCTCCGGGCAACACCCGCTCTGGTCACGTCCCACGGAGGAAAGCCAGGAACCACCCCACCCCGCTCCGAGCCTGCCCATCCTGGTGGTTGACCCCGATCCAACCGTGGCCGACCTGGTACATCGCTACCTGGGGAAATACGACGTCGTCCACGTGGATGACGTGGCGCGTCTGGCGGACGAGGTGGTACTGCGCCACCCGCGAGCGGTCATCCGCAACGTTCGTCCAGGGCAACAAGTCGAGTCCCCTCCCATCTCGCTGGGGCCAGTGCCGTACATCGAGTGCTCACTGCCCAGCCGCGCCCAGGTGGCGGACGACATAGCGGTGGCTGCCTGTCTGACCAAGCCGGTCTCGGTCGAGCGGCTGCTGCGAGAGATCGAACGGGTGGGGGATGTCCACACCGTGTTGGTGGCGGACGACGACCGGGGATTTTGTCAACTGATCGCCCAGATGTTGGAAGCGAGCGGCAGGCCGTTCGATCTAGGTCACGCCTACGATGGGGCGGAGGCTTTGGAAGCTATGCGTGCTCACCGCCCCGACCTGCTGATCCTCGACCTGGGCATGCCGGGGATGGATGGGCTTCAGGTATTGGCAGAGATGCAACGGGACAAAAATCTGACTGACGTGCCCGTGCTGCTGTTGACCGCCAGCAGCTACGTCGAGGATGCGCTGGGGCGGGGAGGCGACCGGATAATACTGCGCCGTTCCGAGGGGCTGTCCACCACCCAGGTACTCGAGTGCCTGAAAGCCGTGGTAGATGCGCTGGAACCCAACTACGACGGTCTGTTGGCCCTGGGGGAACCGATCACACCACCCCCAACCGGCGCAGCGCGTTCAGAACGTCGTCCCGGCTGACCGGCTTGGGCAGGAACAGGGAAGCGTTCAGCGAATAGGCCAGATCGGGATTGTTGATGACCGAACAGACGACGACCGGGATATTGGCCGTCTGCGGATTGGTGCGTAAACGTTGCAAAATCTCCCAGCCGTCCATCTCTGGCATCATCACGTCCAGCAAAACGACGGCGGGCAGCAGTTCCCGAGCCAGCCACAGCCCCTCCTGTCCACTCGTGGCCGATCTCACCAGACACGCCTGTCCGGTGAGATAATCGCTCAACAGATCCACCAACCCCTCGTTGTCGTCAATGACCAACACGGTGGGGCAACGGGCCGCC
This sequence comes from uncultured Anaerolineales bacterium, assembly GCA_964400615.1. Classification (GTDB taxonomy): domain Bacteria; phylum Chloroflexota; class Anaerolineae; order B4-G1; family B4-G1; genus B4-G1. The sequence goes on from CAYNVC010000110.1 coordinate 7,263, forward strand.
ATGTGCAATGTGACGACTCTGACGCGGTCGGGCCTGTCCTCCTGCTCCACACTCCACCCTAACCGCTCCGCCAATTGCGCTATCGTGTGATTGATCCCACGGGCGTCGCTCGCCGTATCCAGCCCGTAACGCAGGGTAAGGCTGGTTTCTTCCTCCCCCGCAGTCAGCGAGACGCGCACCTCCCCTGCCTGGGCCTGTCCCACGGCCCGGCTGAGTACATTGATCAACACCTGGCGTGCAATTGCGGGATTGGTCGAGATAATCAGCGATTCGGCAGCAGACTCGAGCTCGAGCCGCACGCCGCGCTGCGCCGCCATGCGCTCCACTGCCTCTCTGGCACGTTGCAAGAGTGCGTGGACGTCCGTCGGTTGGTTGTGTACGTCCAGACGGGCCATCTCGGCCTGAACCGAGGAGAGTTGAACGGCATCGGGCGGCGGGGAAGCGGGTGGGGAGTGCGCCCACAACATTGCAGCGATACTTTCCTCCCCCCGGCGCAGGTCACGGTGCACCTGCCGCATAGAAAGCCCCATCTCGTGCGCCACCTCCTGAACCGTCATCCCCTCGACGTAACGCAGCAGCAACAAGTTGTAAAGGCGGGCGCTGGGAGCACGAAAAGATACGTCCGGCTCTGGGGCCAACGTCTCGATGGCGGCTACAAGCTCCCGGCGCAACCGTTGCCCCGGCGTCTCGCCCGGGCGGCGTGCAGAAAACCCACCCGCCTGTGCCAGAGGATGCCGTTGCAGATAAGGAAAGTCGTATAAATGTTTCAGCCCATCCCGCACCTGCTCGACAAAAGTTGGGGATGGACTCTCGTTTTCTCCTGCCCGCTGCCTGGCGCTCATTTGTTTTTTCCCGATGGCACTGGAATGTCACACCGACGTCTCACACTGGGCCGGATTCTATAGACAATGACCGTGC
>CAYNVC010000111.1:0-8149 GCA_964400615.1 uncultured Anaerolineales bacterium
CTCAAAGGATTGCGCTGGTGGTGGTACCTCGTGGCCTTGGGGCTGATTATTGCCTCTCTATTCCCTCCCATTGAGGATGTCCGCCAATATGTACTCCCCTTTGCCTGGATATGGCCGCTGTTGCTTTGGTCTGGAATGGGCAACCGTGAGGTACGGTATCGGACAAATCAGATTGTCTTTTCGGTGGCAAATCCGCTGCGTCGCCAGCTTGCTGCCGCATGGCTTGCCGGGGTGATCGTTGGAGTGATCACCGGTGGTGGTCTGGCCGTGCGCCTGATCCTGGCCGGTCAGTGGAGCGCCTTTTTTGCCTGGTGTGTTGGGGCCACTTTTATCCCCACACTTGCTCTGACGCTGGGGGTATGGAGCGGCAGCAGCAAACTGTTTGAAGTGGTTTACGTTCTTTTGTGGTACATAGGCCCGATGAACCATGTCGCGCTCCTGGACTATATGGGAGCCACGACCGATGCTATTACTATGGGTATTCCGCTGTACTGTTTGGCGGTTACAGTTCTCTTGCTTGGACTAGCTCTGGTTGGGCGACGCCGACAGATTCGGGTGTAGACCGGGGCTGTTCAATTCTAACGAACCCGGCTGGACGCAGACTGGGTGACAGGAGGATAAATCGGTGGCTGCCGTGGCACAGTCTCTTTCCCGCGTCCATCCAACAGGGGGTGTGCGCAATTGATTGTTACGATGTTGCGTTGGATGACGCTTGGGGGCATCCTGTTCTGGTTTGTTGCTTACTGGCAGGGTGGGCGTAAGGTGGTGAGTGACATCCAGAAATCGGCGCGGGCGGAAAACTCGCGTCTCGATACATACTTGATGGTGAGTATTGCGCTGAGTTCAGTCGTTGTAATGAGTACAGGAGTGTTGGTGACGTTGGGGCTGGTACCGCCGGAGCTGCCAGGAAGATGGATAGTTATAGCAGGCGGGTGGTTGCTATCTGTGACAGGAATTATTGGAATGTTTTATTGTCGTCATTATCTGGGACAGTTTTGGACGGCAGAGACAACGCTAATGGATGGGCATCAAGTGGTAGATACAGGGCCATATTGGGTGGTTCGGCATCCAATCTATAGTTTTGCAATAGCAATGTACGTGGGAGTGGGAATAGTGTTTCCTGTGTGGTGGAATTTGCTGCTGGTCTTGGTGATTGCGGGAGCGTATGCCCTCAAGGCGCAAGAGGAAGACAGTTTTCTGGGGGAGAAACTGAAAGGCTATCGAGAGTACAAGGAACGAGTACGGTATCGAATAATACCGTGGGTATGGTAGACAATGCAAACCATAAAAGGAGAAACTATGCGTAAACCATTCATCGCCGGCAACTGGAAAATGCACACGACCGTCGCGGAGGCGGTGGCGCTGGCGCAGGAGTTGCGGGCTGCGCTGGAAGGTGTGTCGAGCTGCGACGTGGCCGTCTGCCCGCCCTTTCTGGCGCTGACCGGGGTGCGCGAGGCCCTGACCGGTTCGGCCATTGGCCTGGGGGCGCAGAACATGCACTGGGAGGAACAGGGGGCCTTTACCGGCGAGATCAGCCCCTCGATGCTGGCGGGGCTGTGCGATTACGTCATCATCGGCCACTCGGAACGGCGCACCATCTTTGGCGAGAGCGACGAGTGGATCAATAAAAAATTGCACGCCGCGCTGGCCCACGGCCTCAAACCGATCCTCTGCGTGGGGGAAAACCTGCAACAAAACCAGGCCGGTGAGACGGTCGAGTTCGTCGGCGGGCAGGTGCGGGCCGCCTTTGCCGGAGTCAGCGCCACACAGGCGCGGCTCGTCACCGTGGCCTACGAACCGATCTGGGCCATCGGCACGGGCGTTCCGGCCACCGGCGCGGGCGCCAACGACATCATTGGCGGCGCGGTGCGCGGGACGCTGGCCGCGCTCTACGGCGACGACCTGGCCCAGGCGGTGCGCGTCCAATACGGCGGCAGTGTCAAACCGGCCAATGCGGCCGAGTTTCTCGCCCAACCGGAGATCGACGGGGCGCTGGTGGGCGGGGCCAGCCTGCGCGTAGCCGATTTCGCGGCCATCGTGCGGGAAACTGGGGGCAGGTAGGCAACCAGACAGGCGGAAAGGTGAACTGGACACCACTCCTCTGGCTGGCGGTGGCGTTGGCGCTCCTGTTGCTCGCCGAGCGTTGGATTCACCGTCACTTGCAAGGGGTCATGCTGCTGCTCACCGGTGACCCCGAGATCGCACTGGTCTTGTACGCGCTGCCGCTGCTGCCGGGCATCGTCATCCACGAGACGAGCCACGCCCTGGCGGCGCTGCTCCTGGGGGTGCAGGTGGGCCGCATCTCCATCCGCCCCAAGCGGGCAGGGCAGCGCATCCAGTTGGGATTCGTCCCGGTCGAAAGGACCGACGCCGTGCGGGCCAGCTTGATTGGACTGGCCCCTTTGTTAACCGGCAGCGCCGCCATTCTGCTGATTGGGTATGCGGTCTTGGGCCTGAACGCCGGGGAAGCGGCGCTCGCCGCCGGGAGTTGGGCCGGTTTGATCGGGATAGTGCGGGCCGCGTTGGGCACATCCGACGCCTGGCTGTGGGCCTATCTGATCTTTACCATCAGTAACACCATGCTGCCCAGCCGGGCCGACCGGCAAAGCTGGCCGCCGGTGCTTTTGTTTCTGCTCCTGGGCGGCGTCTTGGTCGGGGTGACGGGGCTGGGGCAGCGAGTGGTCGAGAGCGCGGCCGGCCCGCTGGCCGTGGCGCTGCGCTGGCTGGCGCTGATGTGCACCCTGGCGGCGGCAGTTGACCTGCCGTTCGTGCTGCTGATCGCGCTGGCAGAAAAGTTGCTGGGGCAGATCAAGGGGGTGCGGGTAGAGTATTGAGGACACAAAAGTAGGATGGAGGCCCAAGCTGAGGCTTGCCATAATTACATACACAAGGAGAATATATTACCATGCGCGAGATAACCGTCGCTACGATACAGATGAAGCCCGAGCTGGGACAGATGGAAGACAACCTGGTTCGGATGAACGAGTTGATGACCCGGGCTGCAACCGAGCAGCCGGTTGATCTGATCGTCTTCCCAGAGCTGATCACGACCGGGTACGAAGTGGGGCCGCGCTTTCCCGAGCTGGCCCAGCGCATCCCTGGCCCCACGGTCAACCTGATCGCCCAGCGGGCAAGTGAGTTGGGGGTTCACGTGGCCTTTGGCATGGTCAGCAAGGAAAAGGTCGAGAGTATCCTCTACAACACGGTGGTGCTGATTGGCCCGGACGGGGATCTGATTGGGCAGTATCACAAGATGCACCTGCGGGGGGAGGAGCGGATCGCCTTTCGCCCCGGCTACCGGCTCAATAGTTTCGAGACCTCGTTTGGCACGGTGGGAATGTTGGTGGGATGGGACATGGCCTTTCCAGAGGCGGCACGCAGTCTGGTGTTGGAGGGGGCAGAAATTTTGGTGGTCTGCGCCAACTGGGAACGGCCCCACGCCGACGAGTGGCGGGTCTATTTGCTGGCGCGGGCCTGCGAGAACGGAGTTTTCGTGGTGGCCGCCAACCGGGTGGGAGAGGAACCTTCGTACACCTTTTTTGGTCAGAGCGGCATCATTGGGCCACGGGGGAAAGTGTACGCCAGCATAGAGGCCGACGAGGAAGGAAATCCGGTCGAGGGGTACGCCGTCGCGCGGATCGACCTGGACGACGTGCGGCAGTACCGGGAGGAGACACAGATTCTCCAGTGCCGCCAACCGGCAGCCTACCGGGCAATCGTGAAAAAGTATTGAGGGCTACTTGACGGAACGGGTGGTTCGTGGTATGATGGGGTCACTTGGGGGCGTAGTGTAGCGGTTTAACATGCCGGCCTGTCAAGCCGGAGATCGCGGGTTCAAATCCCGTCGCTCCCGCTGCGACAAAGTCGCACCAGAGGATAGGCAGCCAGAGTAGGCTGCACAGCGGTTAGCTCATACCTCTGGACCCGGACTCCTGCGAGCGCCATTCGCAGGAGTCCATTTTGTTTTAAAGGCTCCTTCGTTCTTTCCCAGCGTTGGTCAAAATCCTCCAGGATTTCACCGACTGTCATTATAGCACCTATTTCCGCCGGGCGCAAATTGGCCCTGACCACCTGTGCACGGTGTTTCTCTGCCAAGAATTGCTCGTAGGTGGTATGCCCTTGCAGGTACAGGTTGGTCGCTCGTTGAAGGCGAGCCTGAATTTCTTGCTCTCCCTCTTCCATAGCCACTCGCTGCTCTACGGGCATTGCTATTTTCACAACTTGCTCTCGCCAATCCAAGGGAAGATGGGAAGACAACGAGCGCAAGAATTCGATGACCTGAGATTCGATCTCTTCAGCCTCCAATGTGGGTTGATCGCAGTCTCCTAAATGTTCGATACGGCTAGTATCACGATAGTAGCGGTGCCCCGCGCCAACCGTCGTCGCCCGCATGCGACGCCCACATGTATCACAGACCAGCAATCCCGAAAGAGGATGAACGTTTGGTTTCCCCTGGTCATTGCGGGAGCGACGGGATAGACGTTGACGGAGGCTCTGAGCCTTTTCGAAATCCTGCGGCGTGATCAGCGCTTCGTGACGGCCGGGAAAAACGGACAGTGCCTGATTTCTTTTGCGTTTGCGCCCCTGTTTGTTCTTCCCATAATAGGGAACGACGCCGGTGTAAAAGATGTGCTGGAGCAAATGGCGAACGCTGTCCTTGGTAAAACGCCCAGGGGGAAACCGACCAGGCCGCCCCTTGGTACGGAAGTGAACTGCGGTTCCATCTGCCAGGCTGTACTCGTAGGCGTTCAATCTCTCGGCGATGGCACCGTCAGAATAATCACCGGTCGTGTACCATTGAAAGGCCAGGCTTACAGCAACTGACTCGACAGGATGGGGCACGATGACTTGTCCATCACCGCGATCCGGGCCGCCGTAATAGGGGCAGTAATCTTTGCCGTTAAGATCGGTGCACGAGGAGCAGTTGCCTTTGCAGTAACCCAAAGGGATGGAGCCATTGTAGAGTCCTTCACGGGCTCGTTGAAGTTTCCCTTTACGGGTCTCTGCGCTCAGGTTATCAATATAGATCTCGGCCAACATACCCAAGACAGTGAGGATGAGTTTGCCCCAGGACGTGGAAAAATCGAGGTTTTCGCGCACAGAGACAAAAGACACGCCACAAGACCCAAGTTCATCGAGAGTAGTGAGGCAGCCACGCAGGTTGCGGTAGAAACGGTCGAGCTTGTCCACCACGAGAACGTCAAAGTGACCAGCTCGCGCGTCTCGTAGCATCTGCTCAAAGTCCGGACGGCGGCTCCCGCTACGAGCGGAACGTCCGGCATCGGTATAGATGTGGACGAGGTTCCAACCTCGACTGTCGCAGAAAGAGCGGATGGAGTGGGCTTGAGCTTCCAGGCTGTGACCTTCTACCTGCTCTTCGTGAGAGACGCGAATGTAACCAGCAGCTTGCATCTTTCGAGATCCTATCTGTGAAATCGCGGCGATCTTGGTTTCATAGCAGGGAGTGTAAGAGCGGATAGGAAATCTGTCAAGTCCATCAACGATAAGGGATGGGGACAAGATCGGCGTACTATGGCAGAGGAGACAGGATGAAGAACTATGACCCCGCGCGGTTGGTAGCGGTACTGGAGAAACTACTGATAGAGCGGAATGAGAGTTACAGAGAAGCATCGCTGCGCTCCGGGCTGGACCACGGAGCTGTCCGGCGCTATATGCGAGATGACCAACGACCAAGTCGAGGGGCTTTGTTAGCGTTGGCCGACCACTTTGAAGTGAATCCCAACGATTTACTGGCGCGGGCCGGTTATCAGCCCATGAAGATGTTCGAGCGAGACACCGTGGCTCTGACCGGATTGACATCCGACGTGCGTCAATTGGCGGATGACCTGGAGCGCATTGGCGATCCTGTCTTGCGGCGACGATTGACCGAGGCACTCCGGCTGCTGATTGCAGGATACCTGGCGGAAGGAACACCTGACTAATCAAATGTGGCCCCTCGCCAGCGTACACGGGGTTGACAAATGTCTCTCTCGTCATCCTGATTTCATCTCCCGGTCGCCACCACACGTTCCTCACTATGCCATTTCGAGCAACGCCACCAGTTCTGGGTCGGGAGCGCCGGGAGCGTCCACGACGTCGTAAGGCAGCGGGGTGCCAGTCTCACCGACCAGGCGACGCGCGGCCTCTTCCAGGAGAGCCTGGAAAGGGCGCTGGGGTTCGATTTCGGCTATCTCTTTCCCCCGTACGTACACCCCATTGAGCAGGACGCGGTAGAGGTTGTTCTGCTCCTCGTCGGTCAGCGCCTCCCACAGCGCCGGGAGATTGTCCAGCAGCGCGAGCGCATCCTGTCCCGCCGGGGTCGCATCCGGCTCAATCGCTCTAGCCTGACGCCGACACTCGGCTTCCACGCGGGCCAGCTTTTCGCGCGTGTAATGGCCTTTGTCGTATAGTTCCGCCGCCCGTTCGAGTCGCTGGCGGACGATCTCCCGCTCGTAAGCCACCTCTGCCATTCCCTCATCGTGGTACAGGTAGGCCAGAATCCGCTCCCGCCACGTCGCCGGGATGCGCATGCGAGTGACCAGGGCTTGCACCTGCCCCTCGATCTCTGTCGCCAGGACATTAGGCTGATGATAATGTTCCTTGCTCAACTTTTGCCTGCATAGTTTGTCTACATAATAACGGTACCTTCCACCGCCCGAACTGATCCCGCGCATCGGCATATGAGCGTCCGCGCAAAAGACCAGCCGCGAGAGTGGATAAGCGCGCGCTTTGGAGTCGCAAGAGTGGGAGCGGTGATAGCGGTTCCGTCGCACTCTTTGGGCGCGACGCCAGATGTCATAGGCGACCAGGGACGGGTGCTGCCCCTCGAATATCTCGACCGGCTTGCGCCGCTTGTTGCCGTCATTGTCGCTACCGGCGTAGGTGACGTATCCGGCGTAGATGGGGTTCTGAACAATGTCGCGCACCGCGTCCTTGGTGAAAGGCCCAGGGGGAAAACGCCCCGGTACTCCCTTGGTCCGAAAGCGCACCTCGTCGCCGCCCGGCAGGACGAAAATCTCCGCGTTGAGACGGTGGGCGATGTCGTCGTAGGAGTAGTCGCCACTGGCGTACCACTCGAATATCAAATGCACAGCTTCTCTCTCCACCGGGTGAGCGACGCGGATCTTGTCATTCGTCCGATCCGGGCCGCCATAGAGCGGGCAATAATCTTTGCCGTTGGGGTCGTCACACTTGGAGCAGTTTCCCTTGCAGTACCCCAGGCGAAAAGTCCCAGCGAGGCGGCCTGACCTGGCGTCGTGGTAACGCTTCAGGCGAATCTCCTGAGCCAGCGCCTCGGAGTAGAACTCGGCCAGAGCGCCAAGGATGTAGAGCACCAGCTTGCCCCAGATCGTCGAAAAGTCAATACGTTCGCGGAGAGAGACCAGCTTGACGCCATAGTCGTTCAGCAACTTGATGAACCGCATCAGGGTAAAGAGGTTGCGCGAGATGCGGTCAATGCGGTCGATCACGACCACGTCGATCTGGCGGCGGCGGATCATCTTTTCGAGACGGCGGAGGCCGGGACGCTTGCCACTGCGCCCGGACTGAGCCGGCTCAGAGAGGATCGCTACTTCGACCCAGCCTTCACCAGCGATGAATTCGCGGATGCGCGCCTTCTGATCCTCTAGGCTGTCGCCATCTATCAGTTGCATTATTGAGGAAACGCGCGTGAGACCAGCGGTCCGCAGTCCACGCCGATCCCGCTCCTGGTCGCCGTCACCCAGGATGGCGCGCATCGTCTCCGAGATCGCGTCTGCGTTGGGCAGGGCAGTCTCCGTCTCTGACTGGCCGATGAGGGCCAGGATTTCACCGGTCGTCTGCGTCTGGTTTGTCATCATCGCCGTTCAGTCCTCCGCGATCTCCTCGTCGTACTCGCTCCCCGCCTCTTTTACATCCAAGATGCGCCTCATGGCAAGCGCGACCTCGTAGCAAAAATCGTCCGCCAAATCATCTAAAATTTGTTCTGTCATTTTCCCGTCTGCCTGACCTGTGGTACAATTTTGTCCTGACCAACTGGCCCTACCATAGCTCACACTGTGTATTTTTGTCAATAGATTTCGCACGAGTCTCGCACGAATTTCGCACGAGCCGCCGTCGCCCAACACGCCCGGCAGCAAATCCCTGCGCCTGGTGGTGAATATGAACAAAA
>CAYNVC010000112.1:0-8119 GCA_964400615.1 uncultured Anaerolineales bacterium
TGTTGCAGAGCGTCAACAAGGTCCTTGGGCTTGCCTGAGACTGTCCTTCTAGCAACCCGCTCCCGATAGCTGAATTATCGTTTCCCCGTGGGCAGCTTTTCGCACGGGCATAGCTGACGCTGGTAACATGCAAGGGGGTGAGCGGGCTGGTCGAGAATACCCCTGGCAGGAGGAGAAAACGGTGGAACTCGTAATAACTCCAATCGAAAACCCGGCCGGATTGAATTTCATTCTCGGCCAGTCACACTTTATCAAAACAGTGCCAGACCTGCACGAGGCGCTGGTAGGGAGTGTGCCCGGCATCGAGTTCGGGCTGGCCTTTTGTGAAGCCTCCAGCCCGGCGCTGGTGCGCGTCAGCGGCACTGACGACGAACTGATAGAGTTGGCACAGCAAAACGCGCTGGCTCTGGGCGCGGGGCACAGCTTTATCATTTTCCTGGGCGAGGGCTTTTACCCCATCAACGTGCTGAACGCGGTCAAGATGGTTCCCGAAGTGTGCCATGTTTTTTGCGCCACGGCGAACCCGGTCCAGGTCATCATCGCCGAGACGGAACAGGGGCGCGGTATCCTGGGCGTGGTGGACGGCGTCAGCCCACTGGGCGTCGAGACGGACGACGATGTCGCCCAGCGCAAAAACCTGTTGCGCGTGATCGGCTACAAGCTGTAGCGTGACTATCTCTTTCGTTGATGAGGCAGCATGGAACCCGGCGTGACATTGCAATTGCTCCTCGAAGCACGGCGTCTCAAATCTGTGCCCCGGATCGGTTGGGTGATGCGGGGCGTCCCCAACGCCGAAAGCGTGGCCGATCACAGTTTCGGCGTCGCTTTTATCTCCCTGATCTTGGCCGAGTTGGTGGAACACCCGCTGGACAAGGCCAAATTGTTGACCCTGGCGCTGATCCACGACCTGGCGGAAAGCGTGGTCAGCGATCTCCCCGCGCCGGCGACGGGTTACTTTCCCTCCAATGCTAAACGGAAAGCGGAAGAGCGGGTGTTGGCCGAGTTGCTTTCTCGACTGCCGCACCGCGCCGAGCAGTGGTACAACTGGTGGCAAGAATTCGAGAGTGGAACCAGCCCCGAAGGCCGCCTTGTCCGCGACGCCGACCGGCTCGACATGCTCATCCAGGCATACGTCTACGAGCAAACGACGGGCAATCGCTGGCTGGACGAGTTCTGGCCCCCGGCCGAAACCCTGCCGTTCGAGTTCGCCGCCGCGCAGACGCTATGCGAAGAGTTGTTGGCGCTGCGCAAGCAGCACGGGTAAAATCTTATGACGACGGTGTGGAATGAAACGCAGGGCGAACGGCTGTTGGAGCGCGTCAAGCCCTGCGACACCTTTTTCTCCCGCCTGCGGGGTTTGACTTTCCGGCGCACCCTGGGGCCGGACGAGGGGTTGCTGCTGGTGGGGCACAAGGAAAGCCGCACCGATTCTGCAATCCACATGTTCTTTGTCTTTTTCCCCATCGCCGCCGTGTGGCTGGACGGCGCGGGCCAGGTTGTGGACGCGCAACTGGCGCGTCCTTTCCGCCCCCTCTACGTTCCACGCGCCCCAGCGCGTGACGTGTTGGAAGGGCCGCCGGACTTGTTGGAGCGGGTGCGGGTGGGGGATCAACTGCGCTTTGGAGGCTGACCTGGTGAATCGCAAGAACTTGATTTTTGTCCTGATTATGTTGATGGTTGGCGGGTTGACCGCGCCTGTGCACGCCGCTGCTAACCTCGGCCCCCTCCCCCAGGATGGCGGCCCGTTGCCGCAGGTAGGGGTGCACATCGTACAGCGCGGCGAAACTTTGTTCTCCATCGCACGCCGGTACGGCCTGACCGTGGACGGCGTCGCCCACGCCAACGGCATCCCCGACCCGCGCCAGATTTACGTTGGGCAGCGCCTCGTCATCCCCGGCGGAGAGGCGGAAAACAGCGCCGGCGAAACAGTCCCCTACCTGATTCAAGCAGGCGACACGCTGGCCTCGATTTCCAGACGGTATCACACCACCTGGCAGACGCTTGCCCAGATCAACGGCCTGATTTCCCCGAACAGCATTCACGCCGGACAGGTGATCCAGGTTCCGGCGCTGGACATACCTTCCGCTGCCCCCGTTGACGAGGAAATAGCGGCGTCCAGTGCGACGACGGGGGGCAGCGCTCTCTACGTGGTGCGCCCCCAAGACACGCTGTTCCGCATTGCGCTGCGCTATTCCGTTCCCACGTGGGCGTTGGCCTCCGCCAGCCGCCTCGCCGACCCCGCGCTGATCTATCCGGGCCAGGAGTTGGTGATCCCCGGCGACGATCCGGGCTTGCTGCCCGCGCCGTTCCTCTTCGTCCAGGTGCAGCCGCTACCGGTGGCCCAGGGAATGCCAATGCTCGTCACGGTGCACACGACGGAACCTGTCACCCTGGCGGGCGAACTGTTCGGACAGGACGTGCATTTTGCCAGAGAGGGAAACGTGTACTATGGGTTGGTGGGCGTGCACGTGTTTACCGAGCCGGGCCTGTACCAGTTGTCCCTGAGTGCCGTGGACGAGGCCGGGCAGGAGACGGCACTCAGCACGGGAATCATCGTCCAGGCAGGGGACTTTGGCTACGAGCGGATTGACCTGCCCGCGAACCGCAGCAGCCTGCTCGACCCGACGGTCATTGTGGCCGAGCGCGACAAGCTCAACGCACTGCGCTCCACGTTCACCCCGGAGCGGCATTGGACGATGCCTTTTCAGCGCCCGTGCGTGGGTGTGATCTCTTCCTATTTTGGAACTCACCGCGCCTACGGCGATGGCCCCTACACCAGCTATCACAGCGGAATAGATTTCCGTGCGCCGGGCGGAACGCCGGTGTACGCGCCGGCGGGAGGCACGGTGGTGTTGAACGAACCGCTGACTATTCGGGGCAACGCGGTGATCATAGATCACGGCTGGGGCGTGCTGACCGGTTACTGGCATCTCTCGGCCAGCGAGGTGCAGGTGGGGCAGCAACTCGAACGCGGCGACCTCATCGGACGGGTGGGCAACACGGGGCTTTCCACCGGGGCGCACTTGCACTGGGAAGTGTGGGTCGGCGGGATCAGCGTGGACGGGCGGCAGTTGCTGGACGAGTCGCCCATCGCCCCGGCGTCCGGACACCTGGCAGTTGGCGGTTAACCGGTCTGGATCATCACTCCACGACGAGCGCCTGCGCCCGGTCGGCGTACCTGGCGGGGACCTGGATTTGCACCTCGCCCACGCCGTCGAACGTGATCCCTATGACCGGGCCGATACTTTCGTATTTCAGCAAAACGGGAATATTTTCCTGCTCCAGTTTGGCCTTGATGACCTGGGCTTTCAACAACCCCTGGATGACGCAGACCGTGGTCAGATCGAGATCGTTCCCTTCCATTTTCCCCTCCCGGCGGTAGAAACTCGGTTTCCTGGATGGTACGCCCTACTCCCGTATTTGTCAAACTGGTGCAAGCCTGGTATAATTCATTGGTGCGTCGTTGACGACGAATTGTACCCAGGAGAACAACTTTGATTCAACGCAAAACTCAGAACCCCGGCTATTGGGGTAATGAGTTCAAGATTACCCCCGACGATTTGCAATACCTCGGCACGTTGCTGGTCGAAGACGAGTTACCGCGTTCGGCGGCGGAACTGGGGCGGGCGCTTGTTCTGTACCGTTGCCAGCAGGAGGAGACGCTCATAGAACGGGCCATGTCCCAGGGCGTCCCCTATCAGCCCCGGCGCAGCTACAAAGAGGGAGAGCAAATAGTCTTCCCCGCGCTGGGCTATCGGGTCGGGAAAGTGGTGGGCATACGGCCCGGTCACAACCCCGAACACGGCGCATTCCAGGTTATCCAGGTCGAGTTCGAGTCGGGCCGCAAGCGCGAGTTTGCAGCTGAACTAGAGTCCGAGCACATCCTCAACGCCGAGGTGCAGGCCAGTCCCCTGGCCGACGGTGATCTGCGTTCGGCGGATGAATTGGCCGAGATGTACGGCTTGCAGGTCGGGGAGAAATTGAGCGCAGTGCTCGAGTCAAAATCCGGCTTTATCCGCCTGGCCGGCAAGTGGTTCCCCCAAGATTTGCTGGTAAAGGTGCACGTCGGCCATTTGAACCTGGCGGAAGCCGTCCTCGATATGGCAGGCGGCGGGCCGCTGCCGACGGAAGAATTGTTGGGCGACCTCGAGCTGCCGGAAGAAATCTCTCCCCAGTTGCGCGTCTTTTCGCTGAACTATGCTCTCCAGGAAGATGAGCGGTTCGACGAGGTTGGCCCGGCCGGGGAAGTGCTCTGGTTCCTGCGGCGTCTGGAGCCGGAGGCGGTGCAATCCCCACCCCGCTACCTGCAATACGAACCCCTAAAGTATGACCACGCTTCGTTGACCAGCGAAATGCTGGCGCTGGAGCAGCAATTGGATGACGAGTGGTCTGACCTGATTCAGGCTGAATCCGACGCGGTTGTTACCCCTGTAGAAGTTGTATTGACCTACCCCCATTGGAAATCCGGCACACTCGGCCTTTCCAGCCGCCTGGAGACCGTGTTTCCGAGCGGGCGCACACACCGGATTCGCTTCACGTTCGTAGACGGCGACACGGGCGAAGAGATGCCGGGCTGGGTCGTGCGCGAAAGCCGCTACGTCTACGGCCTGGAAGAGTGGTACAGAAAGAACAATTTACTCGTGGGAACCTATCTCGAGCTGGAGCGCGGCCAGGAGCCGGGCACGGTCGTGGTCCGCCCGCGCAGTCGCCGCTCCCGGCGGGAGTGGATCCGCGTCGCTCTACCGGTTGAGGGACGGCTCATCTTCGAGATGCGCAAACAACTCGTGGCCTGCGACTATGACGAATTGATGATCGTGGCGGAAAATGCCCCGCAGACGATGGAGCGGGTTTGGGATGACGTGCGCGAGCGCGGCCCGGCGTTGAGCCAACTGGTGGCCGAGATATTCCCAGAATTAGCCAAGCTCAGCCCGCAGGGAACCGTCCACGCGGCCACTCTCTACAGCGCGATAAACGTCGTTACGCGCATACCCCCCGGCCCGCTGCTGGCGGAATTGGTCTCTGGTGATACCTTTGCCCCGGTGGGTGATAATTATTGGGTGCTACGTTCAAGCTCGACTGAATTTTAGGTTTGTTGAATGAACAAAATTGTCGTGCCGCCCTCCCTATCGTTAGTCAAGCCTGCGCTCGATACGCCATTCCACATTGATTATGGATGGTGGGATCGAAGAGAAATGCACATCGGCGTGGAACTGCGCTCGCACCTCTGCCCCGAACATCGGGCCGTCTTTAGCGATCACTTTGATATGGACAAGATCGATTGGGTGGACGAAAAAACAGGGGAGGTGCGCCAGGTGATAGGGTTGCAACACGTGTTGCAGACTCATTGCAGCAAGCAGCCCGACTATATCAACGACGACCTCTCGTTGGTGGACGCCGTCTTTCGCGTTTTCCTGGCGAACGGCAACTCACCGCTGACCTGTGAAGAATTAAGTGGCATAATTGGGCAGTTACCGCAAAAAATATTGCAAACACTCTCCGGCAGGCGAATCTACAAGGGAATCCGCCCCGCGCCGCTGGATTGAGGTACTGCCCGTCACCGCTCCGTCTCCACTCTCCACGTTTGCGCCCCGTCGCTGACGAACTCGATTGTGCCCTGCTCGTCGGTGCGGTAGACCTCCACCCCCGACAGCCGGGCCAGCACCTCGGCGCAGGGGGAACCAAAGCGATTGCCGGCCCCCACGCTGACGACCGCGACCTGCGGGGTCACTGCGTCCAGAAATTCCGGCGTCGTCGAAGCGCAACTGCCGTGGTGGGCGACTTTCAGGGCCGTGCTCGCCAGCCCGGCCCCCTCCTCTGCCACCAGCCTGCGCTCGACATGGGCACCGATGTCACTCGTCAGCAGCAGCGCCGTCTGCCCATAGACCAACCGCACCACGAGCGAGTTATCGTTGCTCTCCTCCCACAGCTCTGGCCCCGGATTGAGCACGGTCATCTCCACTCCCCGGTCGAGCGTCAGCCGCAGCCCGGCCTCTCCCTGGTAGACCGTCGCCCCTTCCGTCTCCAGCAGGTCGAGCCAGTGCTCCCAGGTCTCCGATTCAAAGCCGATCTCGCGGTAGACCACTGCTCCCACTCGATACCGTTCCAGCACCGGTACCAGCCCGGTGATGTGCTCGTCGCCGGGGTGAGTGAGCACCACCACGTCGAGCGTGCGGTCCCAGAACGGCATGTGGCGGCCCAGCTGCGCCAGCAGCGCCGTCCCGCTGGGGCCACCGTCCACCAGCACCTGGTTGCCGGAGGGGGTTTGGATGAGGGTGGCGTCCCCGTCACCGACCGGGAGGAATAGGACGTGCAGCCGGCCATCCGGCAGGCTGCGCCAGGCGGTGAACGTCAGCGCCAGCAGGACGGCCGCCGCGCCGACGAGTAGTTTCATCTCCAGGCGGGAGGTGAGATTGGCCCACAACTCGCTGCGTCGCTCTTGGGTCTGCGCCAGCCACCAGGTGAGGCTGCCCAGGAGTGCATAGTATCCCCACACCATCCACCCCTCCACCCGCAGCGGCAGCGAGGCAAAGGGAACCCGCGCGGTCAGGCGCACCATCTCGATGGTAAAGGTGAGAAAGACCCAGGCCGCCCACCCGGCCACCTGGCCCAGCGGCAGGGAGACCAATCCCAGCAGCGTGGCGATGCCGCCCAAGATCATCACGCCCGATTGGACGGGCAGGATCAAGAAATTGGTCACGAGCGTGACGAGCGAGAGCCGCCCAAAGTATGCCAGGATGAGCGGGGTGGTCGTTATTTGCGCTGCCAACGTCACCAGCAGCGATTCGTTGATCAGCCCCAGAATCGCCTCTGCCCATGCTGTGGGGACGAGCCGCGCCAGAACCCGCGCGGTTCCGCGCTCCAACGGAGCTGCGTACAGCACCAGCCCAATCGTGGCGGCGAAACTGAGCAAAAAGCCCACGTCCCAAAGAGTGTAGGGATTGAGCGCGGTCATCACGATTGCCGCAGCGGCGAGGGAGACGGGGGCAAAAGTGGGCCGGTTCAGGTGGCGGCCCCACAGGTAGAGAATGCCCATCAGCGCGGCCCGCACCACCGCCGCCGCCGCGCCGACGAATATCGTATAGATTATCACCCCGGCGCTGGCGAACCAGACCGCCCGCCGCTTGCCGGACAGTCGTTCCGCCAGCACGGCAAAGATGCCGCTGACGATGGTGATGTTGAATCCCGAGATGGCGATGATGTGAGTCGTGCCGGTGGCGGCGAAATCGTCCATCAGGTCGGCGGGGATGCCGGTTTCGACCCCCAGCAGGATACCGGTCAACAGCGCTGCCTGCGGTTCAGGGAGGATGCGGGCGATGACGGACTGGGCGTATCGTTTGAAGGCAAAGAGGTGGTAGAGGAGCGGATTGGCCTGCTTTTCGGCCAGCAGCGTGACCTGGGCGCGGCGCACGAGTGAGTGGACGCCCTGCCGGGCCAGGTATTCCCGGTAAGAGAACCCTTCGAGGACGGGTGGTGTCTCCAGCAGTCCCTCGACCTGCACCCGGTCGCCGTAGTGGTGCTCCGGGTAGCGGTTGGCTTTGACCAGCGCCAGGCCGTCAACGTCCAGCTCCGTGCCGTCGGGCAGGGTGAGCCGTTCGGCACGCAGGCGCAGGTTGGTATAGTGCTCCCGCTCGTCCGGTTCTCCCACCACCACCCCTTCCACAGTCACCCGCCCGACGTCGTTGTAGGTCGCCAGTGAGGTCGCGTCCAAGTGAGGGATGGCGAGCAGGAACCGGCCTGCGCCGAGGGTCAGCGCCAGTGCGCACAGCGCCCCCAGCCTGACGCGGTGCTCGTCCCGCCACAGAGAGAGACCGAGCAATGCCGCCAGGCCGAGCAGGGGTAGCGCCTGCCAGGGGATGGTGATCGTGTTGGCGACCGCTATGCCCGCCAGCCAGGCGACGGCGAGATAGACGAGGAGCATTGTGGTTGCCCGTCCTTGCGTGTTCGATGTGTCCAAGTATAGTGCAATCCGGCTCAATTAGCAAGTGGGAACGCAAGGCGTCACCACAACGCAGCCCCCGCTCAATGTTTCACGTGAAACATTGGCGCAGGTATGACCGCGCTCACCTTGCATCTTTATCCACTTGCCCTATAATTGCCGTATGATCGAAACCCGAGAACT
>CAYNVC010000113.1:0-8080 GCA_964400615.1 uncultured Anaerolineales bacterium
CCACCGGCATGTCGTTCCAGACGTGCGTCACCAGGACGACGTCGGGGCGCGGGTCTTGCAGCACTCCTTCCTGCACCATCACCTCGGCCCCGTTCATGCCCTCCTCACCCGGTTGGAAGACGAGTTTGAGCGTGCCGCTCATCTCGTCCCGCCGCTCCGCCATCAACGTGGCGACGCCCAGCCCGATTGCCATGTGGGCGTCGTGGCCGCAGGCGTGCATCACGCCGGGGTTCTGGGATACATAGTCGGTCTCGTTTTCCTCGGTGATGGGCAGCGCATCCATATCGAAGCGGGCCATTGCCACCGGCCCCGGTTGTTTCCCTTCCAGCAGACCGACCACGCCGGTGTGCGCTACCTCAGTCTGCACCTGATAGCCCAGATCGCGCAGCCGGGCGGCGACGATTTCCGCCGAGCGGTGTTCCTGAAAGCCCAGTTCCGGGTGAGCGTGAAAATCACGCCGCCAGGCCACCAGCTGCTCGCGGAGTGATTCGGCTTCGAGTTTGAATTGGTTGGACATATTTTTCTCCTCTTGCAAAGAAACCAGGTTTTTTGCGAAAAACCTGGTTTCTCGTCGAGTTCAAGGTTGACCTTTACTTTTTCTTGACCAGTTCGACTTCTTCGACCGGTACTTGGACTCTCATGTCCTCGATTTGGACGACGACCATTCCTTCTAGTGGCAGCAGGTTCACCACTTTGCCCTCTCCGTGCGGGGTTCGGACGCGCTTTTTGCGCCGGGGCATCAATTTGCATGCCTCGGCGTATTGCTCGTGCTCGTAGGCCAGGCAGCAGCGCAATCGCTGGCACATCCCCGTGATCTCTGAAGGGCTGAGGGAAACCCCCTGTAGTTTAGCCATTTTGATGGAGACGGGGGCAAAATCGGAGAGGCAGCGGGAGCAACAACGCAACTCGCCGCAAGCTCCATAGCCGCCCAGTATTCTGGCGTGGTCGCGCGGCCCGATCCGCCGCAAGCTGACTCGTCCACTCTCCAAAGCGCGTTGTACCCGCTGCTCCAACTTTTTCAGGTTCAGGCCCTTGTCTTCGCTCACGTAGAGCAGGGTCAAGTTTTTCCCGTCAAAGGCGTACTCGGCGGCGGCGACTTTGATGGGCAGCCCCAGTTGTTTGGCCGCCTGGCGGGCGAGCTCGAGGATCTCTTTTTCCTGTTGCTGCCAGTGCTGGCGCAGCGCCAGATCGCGCCCCGTGGCCCGCCGTTGCACCGGTTTGAGGTTCCGGGCAGCGTCCTCCTGGCGTAGGGGTTGCACGGTGACTACCTGGCCCAGTTGTCTCCCGCGCACGGTCTCGACGAGGGCATAGTCCCCGGTTCGCAGTTCCTGGTCCTCCCCGGCGCAAAAGTGGTAGACCTTACCGGTAGGCTGAAAGCGCACACCTACCAGTTGAGATTGCTGGTTTGGGTTCACTTTTTCCTGGCAGCTTTCCTTTGTTGTGCCTCTAGTTCGGCCGCGTAAGCGGTGGGGTGAATCTCGGCGTGATACGCCAACGGCCTGGATAGTTTGTCCATTCCCCAAAGGAACGACCTCTTGTAGTCGGCCAGTTCATAGTCGTGCCCCATCTTGATTGCGTTGAAGGAGCAAAACTCGGCGCAAAAGCCACACGACATACAGGTGCTCAGGTCAATGTGGAACTCGGCCGGTTCCCGCTTCGGTTTGCCCGTCTCCGGGTCGGTCGCCCGCACGATCCAGATGGATTGGGTGGGGCAGACACGTGCGCAGATGCCGCAGGCGGTACAGCGCGATTTGCCCGTCTCTGGGTCTATCACGTGGAAGGGGAACATGCGAAAGTTTTCCGGCAGGGGCAATCTCTCCTTGGGATATTGCACGGTAAAGATGCCCTGACCTTTGGGGCTTTGCCGTGCCGGGAGACTCTCCGGGCGGGAGCGCCGGCCCAGGTAACGAATGTCATCCACGTAGGTCATCAAAAAGTGGCCCATGGTGACGCTGAACGATTTCAGTATTCCTAATCCATACATTAGCGGTCCACCTCGCCCAGTGTAATATCTATGCTGCCCAGGATGATCACCACGTCGGCGATCAAGTGTCCACGGCACATTTCGTTCATCGCTCCCAGGTTGACGAAACTGGGGGTGCGGATGTGGTAGCGGTAGGGGTTTGCGCTGCCATCGGAGACCAGGTAAAAGCCATATTCTCCCTTGGGGGCCTCCACCCGTCCATAGACCTCGCCGGCCGGTATTTTGATGCTCGGCTTCTTTTTACCGGCCTGGATCGGCCCCTCCGGCAGCCGGTCGAGCGCCTGGCGGAGGATGCGCAGCGACTGGCGCATTTCTTCTATGCGCACCATAAAGCGGTCAAAGACATCTCCGTTGTAGCGCACCGCCACGTCCCAGTCGAATTCGTCGTAGATCGAGTACGGCTCGGCGCGGCGCACGTCGTAGGGGACGCCCGAACCGCGCAGCAGGGGGCCGGTGCAGCCGTAGGCGATGGCCTTTTCCGACGGCAGCACGCCGACGCCCTCGGTGCGGACGCGAAAGACCTCGTTATCCGCCAGTAACCTTTCCAGGGCGTCAACTTTGCTGGGCAGCCGCTCGTTGACCAGTTCTTTTGCCAGCGGGACAAACCCTTCTGGCAGGTCGCGGGCCACGCCGCCAAAGCGGAAATAGTTGCACATCATCCGCCCGCCCGAAGCCATCTCGAGCAGGTCGAGGATCAGCTCTCGCTCTTCCAGGCCGTAGAGCATGGCGGTAAAATAGATGCCGATGTCGTTGCAAAAGGCTCCAATGGCGACAAAGTGGTTCATCACGCGGGTCAGTTCCCCCATGATGACGCGGATGTACTCGGCCCGCTCCGGCACCTCCTGGCCCATCAATTTTTCCACCGCCACGGCGTAACCAAAGTTGTTGTACATCGAGCAGATATAGTCCAGCCGGTCGGTGTAGGGCATGTTGCCCAGCCAGGTGTTGCGCTCGCCGATTTTCTCGTGGTTGCGGTGCAGATAACCCAGGGTAGGGTCGATCCGCTGGATCGTCTCCCCGTCCAGTGTGGCAACCAGGCGCAGGACGCCGTGCGTGCTGGGGTGTTGTGGCCCCAGGTTGAGCGCCACCTGGTTGGTTGCCATTGGCCGCCCATCGGTAGCGATCAATTCATCCGTTGGCCCGTACACTGCTGCCTCATCCTCCGGGTTCCACCCTTCCGGCGACCAGCCGGGCGGATATTGGAGATTGCGGCCCAGCGGGGTCAACTCTTCGGCCGGCGCGGGGTGGCCCTCCGGGTAACGGCTGGAGAACGGTTTGTGATCCTCTTCGTAATACGGCTCGTGCCAGTCCTTGCGTAGCGGATGTCCGGCGAATCCCTCCCACAGCAAGATGCGCCGCAGGTCAGGGTGTCCGGCAAAACGGATGCCAAACAAGTCCCACGCCTCCCGTTCCTGAAAGTTGGCCGAGGGGTACACGGGGACGAGCGAGGGGATGACCGGGTTCTCGCGGTCGGCGTGCACGTGGAGTGTGACGGGGCCGCCCTGGGCGCGGAACAACTCGTAGACGGCCTCGAAGCGGGCGGGAAAGCCATTGGTCGCTTCCGGATAGTCCACGCCGGTGACGCAAGAGAGGTAGGTGTAATCCAGCTCGTCCCGCAGGAACGTGGCGATCTCGACCAACTTTTCGGGAGCGACGACTAGGCCGTCGTTCCGGGTGGGTTGTGCGGCTCCGGGGAAATGCTCTTCCAGGAGCGAGAGCAGTTGGGCCGTTTGAGCAGAGGTTTGTGTCTGTTCCATGACCTAACTTTCCTCCATTACGTGGGCGGTGGGGATTTTATCCGCCAGCCGCCAGTCCACGAGGTCGGGGCCAAGCGATGGCACGGGCACGCCCTCATCTGTTCCCTTTTGATACCAGCGCAGGTTCTTGATTGGTTCCTGCTCTATTTTGGCGAACAGGGCCAGAAAGCCGTGGATCAGCGCCTCTGGCCGGGGTGGGCAGCCGGGAACGTAGACGTCCACCGGGATCAGCTTGTCCACACCGGAGACGACGTTGTACCCCTCTTTGAATGGCCCGCCGGAGATAGCGCAGGCCCCCATCGCCAGGACGTATTTTGGCTCTGGCACCTGGTTGTAGAGGCGGACGATCTGAGGGGCCATCTTTTTGGTGATTGTGCCAGAGATGATCAGCAGGTCAGCCTGGCGGGGACTGGGACGCATGATCTCCATACCAAAACGCGCAATGTCGAAGCGGGAGGCTGCGCCGGCGATCATCTCGAAGGCGCAACAGGCCAGGCCGAAGGTCATGGGCCACATTGACCTTTCGCGGCTCCAGTTGTAGAGCTTGTCCCAGGGCATGAGGGTCACGTTGCTGCGTAGTTCGGGGGGTATTTCTGGCAAGCGGGATTTCCAATCGGTCATAAAAGTATTGTCCTCCTTAAAGCTATCGCGCGCCCGGTATTCGACGGTGCAAGATTGGCGCAACACGGTAGAACTAACGATGAAAGAGACAACTTGCCACAAGGCAGTATTCTACACCGCTTTTGCAAATCGGGCAACTTGTCGCGCTGGCGCTGCCGGGCGAATGTCCCACTCGGCGGCGGTCTCGTCGTAAGCCAGGGTAAAGCGGCGGCCACCGGCGGCGCGGACGCGAAAGGCCGGGCCGTCCGGCGTGCGCCAACTCTGTTCTATTTCCTCCACCTCCACCCGGACGCCTTTCCAGGGGAAAAAGCGCGGACGCTCCGGGTAGCGGTATCCGGCGTAACACTCGACCTCGGTGCGCGTCACGCTCATATCTCCAGCGAGCGGAGGTACTCGATCAGCCCATCCCGCATATCGTCGCGCTGCAAGGCCATCTGGATGTTGGCCTTGAGTTGACGCAGCGGGTCGCCGGCAGCCATCCACAGCCCCTCGATGGGCTGCACGATGACGGTCGAGCGGGTCGCCAGCCGGGCTACCGCGTCGGCTATCCACAGCTCGCCCCCTTTGCCCGTCTCCATATTTTCCAGCACGTCGAACAGCTCTGGGGTAAAGATAAAGTGGCCGATCTGCACCCAGTTGGAGGGGGCAGTGCCGGGGGCTGGCTTTTCGACTATGCTGCGCATGACGTTTTTGCTGCCGGGTTGCAGCTCGATGCAGCCGTACAGGTGGGTTTCCTCGTCCGGCACCCGCTGCGTGGCGAGGACGGCCGCCGGGTGGTGCTCGTCGAACGCAGCCACGACCTGCCTGGGCGCAGGCTCGTCGGCGATGATGATGTCGTCGCCGAACATGTAGTAGAACGGCTCGCCGGGGGTCAACCAGGGCCGGGCCGCCAGGGCGGGGGAAGCGTTGCCGTAGGGCAGGCTCTCCGGTTGGCGGACGAGGACGATCTCGGCCAACTGGGAGAGGTGGCGCATTCTCTCCGCCAGCTCCCCTTTGCCGTTTTTCCTCAGATGGGCTTCCAGGGCAGGGGCGGGCGCAAAGTGGCGTTGGATGGCTTCGCTGCCCTCGCGCACGACGACGATGATCCTGGTGATGCCGGCCGCCGCCAGCCCCTCCACGTGGTACTGGATCAGCGGTACTCCGGCGATGGGGAACATTTCTTTGGGTACCGCTTTGGAGGCCGGCAGGAAACGGGTTCCGAACCCGGCCAGTGTGATTACACCTTTCATATTTGCTCCTTATTCTGCTTTGAGATAGGCCAGTGCTTCGTCCCGTTCGCCGTCCATCACCAATTCCACGTACCGCCCCCCGGCCACCTCCGGCACATCTATCACCTTGACGAACGGGGCATATTGCGCGTCGTCCGGCAGCAGTGCCGGCAGCGCGTTTGGTGCCGAATCGAAAAAAGATCGGTTAAAGGCTGTGTTGGGGGCATTGAGGTAGAGCGGCAGGGGATAGATGTTGGCCTCCACCAGGTCCTGGAAAAAGTGGGTGCCGTAAGAGACTTCCAGCGTGCCGCCGTCGCCTGATTGTGCGATCTCTACCAGGGCACGGGTGTTGTATATGTCGGCATAAGTCACCTTTAGCCCCAGTTCGACGTTCGACGTGCCCCAGCGGCCAGGCCCCATCAGGATAAACTGTTCCCCGGCCAGCCGCTGGTTGAGCCGCCCGATCACCCGCGCCAGCTCGAACCGGGTCTCGTAATCGGGTGCGCGGGCGTACTGCGCCGGGTCAACGTACACGATGTAGCGAATGCGGCTGACTTTGCCCTGCGGCGACATCCGGCGGGTCAGGAATACAATTTCCTCCGGCGGCACGTTGTCGGGAATGCGCATACTCTCGCCCCACTCCTGGCTGCTGAGAGGACGGCATTGGAGCAGGTGCAGCACAAAGTCGTAAGGGCGCTGCGCCGTAAGCTCGACCGTGAACTCGATATCCACCGGGCGGCCATAGTGACGCTCCAGTTTCTTGAGCACGGTGCGCATCAGGGCCACAAAGCGTTGATTTTTTAGCAATTCGCCCAGGGTCAACACCAGCGGCTCGCGGCCGACGATTCCGGGGGCGTAGATGGGTTGCAGGTAATCTCCCTTGTCCACCGCAGCCAGGAGTTGAATGCCGGGGTGATCCGGTTGCAACACGTCGGACACGGGCAACGTCTTGAACTCGTTGGCCCGCAGGTCTATCAAATCCACCAGGCGTTGCGAGTACTTGCGAATCTGGCTGGCCCCCGCCTCTGGTCGCAGTTGTGGGTGGCTGAGCGGAACCATGCGCGGGTAATCGCTGCCCACTCGGTCTACGGCACGGGTTCCCAGTCCCCACACCAGCCGCAGCAGGCCATCTTCGGGGCGAATCTTGCGGTTCCAGCGGAACGGGTTGTGGCTGAACCCCACTCCGGCCAGGGTGGGCAGAAAATAATCGTGGTATCGCTGCCCCTGTATTTTCTGGATCAGGATCGCCATGCGCTCGTCATAGTCCACCAACCCCATCTGGCGGCGGTAGAGCAGCGCGTCCGGGCTGAGGACGCTGGCGTACACCCGCCCGATGGCGTCGGTCAACGCCGCCAGGTTCTCCTGGGGCGTCCCCTGGTTGGGGCAAAAAAAGCTATCATATTTCCCGGCAAAGGAAAAGCCAAAGTTATCCTCCAACAAGCTGGACGAGCGCACGATGAGGGGAGCGTTCCCCACCTCCGCCAGCAACGCCTTTAGCCGGATCATCACCTCCGGCGGGAACCGTCCCCTGGCATAGGCCTCCCGGACGCGCGGATAGTCGGCCTCGATCTCTTGCTGGCTCTTGTATTTCTGGTTGATGTAATCCTCCAGCCCGTTGAACGTGTGAAAGTCGTAAAAGACGTTGGCTCCGATAAAATAAGAGTCGGGGATGACGATGCGCCCGTGCAGGTCTATCTCGTCGGCCGGGTCGTCCTGGCGCAGTATCTCCCAGGCCAGTATCATCCCCGCCGTTTTGCCGCCGATCTTGCCCGTGCCGATGCGGCGTCCATAGATCATCTCGAAATCCTCGGCCGCGAGAAACTTTTTAGCCAGTCTGACAAAGTCCATCTGGTCGCTGATCATCCGCTTGACCAGGACGACGGTGATCTCTTCCTGATGGTGTTTGATCCGGCTCTGTTGCTCAGGGGGAAGCGCAGCGTACTCTTTTGCCTGCGCGATCAGGAATGGGCGGGGGGCCAGTTCCGGGTTGAACGGGAGAACGTCGGGACGATCTGGCATTCGCCCGGCCAGAACGTTCTGCAAAATGTCCTCGAACAGGGCGTGCGGCAGGTTGTAGGCAAAGTAAAAGTCGGTCAGGTGCTCCCGAATCTGTGCCCGGCGTTCGCGCCAGATTTCGTCCGTGTCCTGACCGGGTGGGGTTCCTTCCCGTTGCTGGGATAGTTTAGCCTTGTCTTTTACCTCTTGCTCGAACTGCTGCGGGGTGATGACGCCGCGCTCGAAAAGCTCCTCCCGCATTCGCTTTCGGATGAGGTGGCCCAGAATAGGGTACTGGGAAATTTGGAGGTAGAGCGCCAGTACTTTGGGGATTTGTTCCAGGTTCGAGTCCATTGTCGTCACCGGGTGGATAGTACAGCCGCGTTCACCGAAAAAAGGTTCACTGTCCGAATCGCCGCGCTATCCTCTATTGTACTTGCTCTTTGCCATTTGTCCAGTAGGGTGCGCGTCATATTTTTGCGTGCTGCGGATCGCGGCCATCCTGGCCGCATGTG
>CAYNVC010000114.1:0-7804 GCA_964400615.1 uncultured Anaerolineales bacterium
TGTTAGAATTGAACAGCCTCGGCAAGTTGGCAACTTGCCCTACGTTCGTCTGCGTCCGGCCGGGTTTGTTAGAATTGAACAACTCGGCACAACTCGCTACTCTGCTATAAAAGCCGCCGTCCAGTCTGGCCGGGCAGGTTCCTGGCCGGCCGCCAGTATATCCTGCCACTTGCCATCGGTCAGCCGGTCGTCTATCGGCCAGGGGAACTCGTAGTAAGAGTAAACCCCGCCCTGGGTGATGTGCAGACCACCCCGGCCATCCGGCACGACGACGTAAATCCCAAAGATGTAGCCGCTGCCCTCTTCCAGCACATAGCCGTTAGGGTCGGTGGCAACGTCGGCGACGATGGGAGCCTGGTCATCCTGCTCGAAAAAGACCTCGCCCTCTCCATCCTCCTTGTCGGCGGCGGCCAGCGTCATGGCCTCCAACTCGCCGCCATAATACTCGATGCGCCAATAATCGTCGTCCGTCAGCGGCTCACCGGCCAACTCGTGCTGCGATGCTTCGAGCAGGAAGACGAGCAGGTCATCCAGTCGAGACAGGTTGGCGTCCGTGTTCTCGGTCAACAGGTCCCTGCTTCCCAGCCCGTCGTGGGTCATGCGGGTGAGCGCCAACAGACGGGCATAGGCTTCCGGGTTCGGCTCGACCCACCCGTGGGACGGCTCCGGCGGTGCACCGCCGCCCATTTCCGCCATTGATTGCTTGGCGTAGAGGATTGTGTCGTGCTTGAGTTCGGTCCAGGAAGCGAGCGCAGTGTGCATGTCCTTGCGCGTCCATGCCTGGCTCTGCATAAAGGCCGGGTACTGCTCCCCCTTTGGTTCCAGCAGCGGCCCAAAGGCATAGAGCCAGTTCCAGTAGAGGTTCTGGGTCCAAGAGTCCAGTTCCAGCGCCGCGATCTCGCCGCGCAATTTTTCCATCTGTTCGGGATAGTGGAGGTAAGCGGTCTCGCCCATATCGTCGAGGATGGTGTAGGCTTCCTCGGAGCCGAGCGCGGCCATCACGTCGAGACCCTTGGGCAACCAACGCTCGTTCCCCATCTCGCCCACCTCGCGCCAGGTCATTTCGTCAAAGACGTAAGCGTCGAGGACGAAACGCTGGCCCATGAAGCGAAAGCCCTGCGTCACCTGCTCCTTATCCTCCCAGATGTAGACCCACATGGAATTGATCTGCGGCGGGGGGAGCTGGCGGGCGGCCGCGACGAAGGCAGCGAATTTGTCCGCGTCGGCGATGGCGGAAGCGGGGGCATCGGGGCCAAACGTGGCGTCCCAGATCGTACCGTACTCGTGAAAGCCCAGGTCATCCGCTTTGCCGACGATAAAGACGGTGGGATCATAGACCCGCGCCCAGACCTGGTCGGCGGGAGTGCCGTCCACGTCGGTGTGGCGCATGATGTAGGTGATGAGCAGCGCCATACGGGTCTCGTCGGGCTGCTGCAAGCGCATGTTGATGCGCCCGTACCACATCATGGTGCGGAAATAGCGTTCCAGTTGCTCGCTGCGGGTATAGTGGCCGCGCGGGACGTATTGGGAATAGTCCTCGCACAGACAGGGCTGATCCAGGCACTCTTGCGGCGGGACGGTGTCGCACGGATCGCAACCGGTGGGACAGTTCCGGCTAAAGAGGGGACTGCCGTTCAAACCGGCGTGCCCCTCGATCAGCGCCAGTTCGCCAGCCACCAGATCGGTCACTTCCGATGGGATGACCGCTTCAGGGTTGATGAGCGCGTCGGCGACGCCAAAGTAGGCGACGACGCCACGGGCGGTGTCCTCCAGTTCCGTGCCTTGCAGTTCGACGTAAAGGTCGTAGGCCGATTGCAGGCAGGCTTGGGTGAGGGCACGGATGTCCGGCTCAAAGTGCTCCCGCTCCAGGTCGCGCAGCATTTTGTCAAAGAGCAGGTGGTAGACGTGGTAGACCGAGTCGGTGGTGACAAAGATGGGGGTTTCGTTGTAGCGGGCGGACTCGTAGACCTGGAAGAACTCGAGCCACCTGGCGGGCGCGACGACGAAACCATTCTGTGCCAGGAGTGCGTTCTGCGCGTCGCTAAAGGCGAAATGATCATAGTTGCCCAGCGCCGCCGTATCCACCGGCAGGGTATAGCCCTGATAAGTTTCCGGCAGGGCGACGGTGATTTCGGGATAGGCGGCGAACCCCGGTTCACGCGCCTCGGACGGCGGGGGGGATGGAACGGTGGACGACGGGGACACAGTCACGGACGGTGGTGGTGACGGTGATGGGGACGGTGTGGTCGGTGGAGTCGTCGTGGGCAGGTTGCAGGCCACGATGGCGACGACGAGAGCGAGTATTGCCATCACATTTCTCGATTTACGCATTGGAACACCTCCCTCGACCTGGCCGAAAGCTCGAGCTTTCGGGAAGGTACATCTAAAGGCTCAACGGACAGCTATGTCAAGTATACAGTCGTTGTCCACATAGGTCAAGCCGAGGGCGCGGAACGAGCCGGGGGGCGAGCGGTACTCTAGCGTAAAGCCAAAGCCGTTCCAGCGCCACACGTCCACGTGGGTGGCGGGGCCGGCCCTGCCGGTGGCGTACTCTCCTTCCAGAGTCACCACCTCGTTGCGCCCATCCCCGTCCACGTCCCCCACGGCCAGGGCCAGGAGAGGAGCGGGGAGAGCGGATCCGGCCCATATCTCGCGGCTGTCGTGGGGGTCGAGCAGGACGAGGTGGCAACTATCACCCGCCGCGTCGTGAAAACCGGCGATGGGGCTGGGGGCAGAGACCCAGCGCTGGATGGGCCAATCGCGCCAGGGCCGCCAGACGACTAGCACCCATTCGGGTGAACCATCGTTGGTCACGTCGGCCAGGGTGGAGGCGGTGACGCGCCAGGCGGGAGGAACGGTCAGGGGGCAGGGAGAGGGGGCGGGGAGACGAGGAAGGGAGGAGACGAGGGGAAGAAAGAAGCCATCGTGAAAGGCATAGATTTGCCAGGGGGGAAAAGGAGCCGAACAGGGAATCAGCACCAGAGCAACAACGATCACTGCCAATGAAAGGCGATTCACCAAAACTCGAGTCCTGTCAATACCATACTAGAACCTGGACACTGGCGTTTTTGTTCCTAGTGACGGCTTCAGCCGTCCAAAAGGCTCAAAAGCGGCTCAAGCCGCTACTACGAACCCTCATATCTAGCGTTTTTATTGTTGCCTACCCCAAGATATAGGCATTCTGAAATTTGCCAGACTCGAGCTAGAACAAAAACGCCAGTGTCCAGTACCATATTTAGCCCCTCGCGGGCGGTATACGAGAAACGGGCACGCGGCCCTATGCTACAGCCTGCTAGTACACGTAAAGCCCCCAGCGCCGCATGTTCACGGCGGCGCTGATTCTCCAACTCACCTGAAACACACCCACGTCAATCGGTAGCGTACCGCCAGCCTCCTTCGTCCTGGACACCAATGACCAAGACCGGCTGCGGGCCGAAGGCGACAACCAGCGCGGTGATGTACGGGTGTTCCAGTTCGCCCGGCTTCCCCAACAGACGCCATGCCGCACCGCCGTCGTAACTGACCAGCACCCCGGTTTGCTCACAGAGCAGGTAAACCGTATCCGGCGCGGTTGGGTCTATGACGATATTCCGGATGCTCGAGTGAGAGCGCCCGTCGCCGGGCAATTTGCTCGTGAGATCACTCCAGGTCTCTCCACCGTCGTCGCTCGTGAACAGTTCCCCATCGAACGTGCCGGCGTAGACGATCTGAGGATTCGTTGGGGCCACGGCCAGCGCGGTGATGGAATAGTCTATCATCCCCCGGTTGGCCGGCGCCCACGTCGCCCCGCCGTCGGTTGATTTGTAAACGCCGTTGCCATGGAAAGGCTCCCAGCCGGTGCCCAGGTAGACCACGTTCGCGTCGCCTGGGTCAACCGCCAACGCCTGGACATTGAACATGTTATCGTCCTTTGGCAGCCCCTCGTTGACCGGGAGCCAATTGTAGCCGCCGTCGTCGCTGCGGAATGCGCCTTCCATGATGGTCACGCTATAGAGAATTCTACCATCGCTGGGGGCAACGCGCAACTGCTCAAAGCCACGGTAGTTGCCCACGCCCTGAGCCTGCTGAGACCAACTCGTTCCGCCGTCGGCGCTGACAAAGATACCGTCGCCGACGGCTGCATAGAGCAACGCCGGATTACCCGCGCCGAGGGCCAGCGCCACCACGTCCTTGCTGGGCAGTCCGTCCGACACTCGATGCCAGGTCAGGCCGCCGTCCTCGCTCCCATAGACGCCGCTGCCCGCGCCCGTGGAACCGGTGCCGGCATACATGACCTGTGGGTTGGTGGAGTCTGCCACCAGTGCATTGACGTGACGGGGCAGGTCGGGGATCGGTTGCCAGTTCGCGTGAGGCAGGGGAGGAGCAGTCGTCGCTTTAACGGGAGATGGAGATGGGGAAGGAATGGGAGTGGCTGTCACGTCTGCCGGCAGCGCGACGGGCTGGGCCGGCGGCGTTTCGGAAACTAATTCCGCCGTCACAGTAGCCACCCGTGCAGGAGCTTGCATTGGCATCGCGACCGCGCTACAGGCAAGCGAAGCCAGCACCAGGACGGATGTAACCATAACCAAAACCTGGCGGGGGGATAATCTTTTTGTTTTCATCGGGAATCTCCTTTCTTGCTCTGGAAGCAAGATAATCCAAGTCGCTGGCGGCCATCAACTCAGTAGAGCAACAATTTGATCAACTTGTAAGCTCCGTAGGCACCTCCGCACAAGACGGCGGGCAGGAACAAACAGGTCCAAGTACAGCACGCAGATTTCTTCCTGCCCATGCGTTCCCTCTCCTTGCCAATAGGATCCGAGAACGGCAAACGATTGCAGTCCGAGACATATTCGTCGACGCCGTGGTAGTAATCTTTGCGGTCAAATTCGTCGGCGTTCCAATCACAAGATTCCCTGGTCACATTGCCATCTCCTTCTATTTCACTCGTCGGTGGGCCCTCGTGCCTACAAGTCCCTCCGAAAGGCCAGTACTATTGCCCCAAGTCAATCGTCTGGTTATCCGGCCAGGTGAGTTGAAAGTCGTGGGCCGAGTCCGGCGGGACAAAAACCAGGGCAAATCTATTGCCATCGTCGCTGACGTGAGCAATCGCCAGTCCTGCCTGGGAGCCGTCGCTGCCCGTCACGTATGCCTCGGAATCGTCGTTCAACAATGGCAGTGCCTCAACAAACAACGCATCTCTGATATCACTTATGCTGCCTCCGTCCGGCTTTTCCAACCACACGATGAGAATCTGATGTCCGCTTTTGGCCCGCTGGCAGTCCAGGCCGGTGGAACAGCCTGGCGGGAAGCTGCTCGCCATCTCGATTTCTGCGATTACCATAGTACCGGCCGCGGTCTCGAGCTCGGGCCTGGATTGAGAGGTGGTGGAACCTGCCAGGTTACAGGCCAGAGATGCTGTTACGAGTGCGACAATTGCCAAAATAATCGTTCGTTTGCGCAGGTGATTCATGTCGAATTCTCCTCCCAAATCATCCTCTGAAATTGGTCATGTGCCCACCGCACTCCAGGCACGCCAACCCGCCGCTGGTAGGATGACGGCTTCCATAAGTGAGCATGCACCTGGAGCAAAAGTCCTTGCCGCAGACAGCACAGGTAACTCCCACAGCATCCATGTCACGTTGCTTCTGGGCCAAATAGCCTGCGGCGCGATTGCCCGCTCCAGCGCCGATAAAAGACACTCCTCCACCCGAATATTTGCGGTCCACCTCGGCATCAGTGAGGAGAACCACCCCACACCTGGAACATTTCTTGGACATTGTGCTCCTTTCCACATTTTCAGTGTCTCTAAACTCACCAACATTATAACGTACATCCAGGTGCGTTGCTTGACATGCGCGGTTCAACTTTTCAACGATCATCAACAAACGTGGTACAATCCTGTCAAAAAACTCGCACGGCTTCCCAATTGTCCGGGAATCGTGCTATAATGTGACCAACCTTGAACGACGAGCAGGAGGTGACCGTGGCCCCAATCTACAAAGAATCCAATTTTCCACCCGACTACCGGGAGGCACAAATCCGGCAGATCATGGTCGCCGTGTACAGACTGCGCAGCATCGGTATCACCGGGCTGGCCGGGATGGGCAAGTCGAACGTCGTGCGCTTCATTGTCTCTCATCCCCAGGTGCGGCAGCGATACCTCGAGGAACGGGCGGACAATTACGCCTTCGTCCACGTGGACTGCGCCGGCATGGCCCAGGGCGACGAGGTGGAGATATTGGCCGAGATCGCGGCCCAATTGCGCCACGAGAAAATCGCATCTGGCGACGTTCGGCTGTCTCATGACCGGCGTGATATGCGGCACGCTCTAAAGGCCCTGGTCCTCGGCGTGGCGACTGACCTGAACCTGGTGCTGGTGTTGGATTATTTCGACGAGGCTGCCACCAGGCTGGACAAAACTTTTTTCAACTACCTGTTCCACCTTCGGAACGCACGGCCACAGGGCAATCTCGCGTATGTTTTTGCCACCCGCAGGCCAATGGGCCACCTCCACGAGTTGCAAGAGTTACTGGACGATGAATGTGTGGTTGGGCCGCTCGGTCACAAGGACGCTCTCGATTCGATACGGCGCGACGAGGCAAGATTGGGGTGTGCCTTCGACACGGCCCAGCGAGACAAGTTGATCGCCTGCACCGGTGGGCATCCTGGCTTTCTCAAGAACGCCGCCGAGTTGTTGAATAGTGAACGGATTGATCCCAGTTTGCCAGAGGAGCAAGTAGCCCGACAATTGCTTCAATCCAGCAAGGTCGAAAACCTGTGCCGGGAGCTGTGGAACGATTTACTGCCGGAGGAGCAGGCGATCCTGGTCGAGATAGCCAGAGGGGTCTCTCCCCCCGGGCCGGCGCTGGGTGCTCGTGTGGCATACCTGGAGCAAAGTGGGGTGCTCGTCCAGAAAGGGGAGGAGCAGCGCATCTTTTGCCCGCTGTTCGAATCATTTGTGCACGACGAGTCCACCGCCTCCGGCGCGGTTCGCATCGTAGCCGCGTTCCCCAACCAGGCGCGAATCGAGACCCCCGCAGGGGTGGAGAGAATCACACTGTCGCCCCGGTTGTTTGCCTTGCTGCTGGCCCTCACGGAAGCGCCGGGCCAGATCGTGACCACCGACGGGATCATCTCCCGCGTCTATGGTGACCAAGCTGCCGGTGTTACCAACGCAGCACTGTCCCAACTCGTCAAACGGCTAAGAGGAATGGTGAATGCTCGTGTGCAAAAGCTGACGGACGATTCCGCGTACACCTGCGTGGAGACGGTTCGAGGTGTAGGGTACAGATTCACGG
Organism: uncultured Anaerolineales bacterium; assembly: GCA_964400615.1. GTDB lineage: Bacteria > Chloroflexota > Anaerolineae > B4-G1 > B4-G1 > B4-G1. The sequence goes on from CAYNVC010000114.1 coordinate 7,281, forward strand.
GTTAAGGTGTGATGCACCTCAGATCCGGTCACACAACATGCCGGACGAGATCAGGGCGTACCGCTTCTGCTGCCGTTCACACGCCTCATCCTCGAACTGGGCCTGGTGATAGTACACGATGGGCAAGGTCGCGTGCAACAGGCTGAAATAGTAGGGGCGCAGGTCGCCTTCGTTGATCACGTATCTGGACGCCTGGCGACGTATTTCGGCGATGACCTGCCATGCCTTGTGGAATCGCTCATCCGTCAGAACCTCGACGAGCGACGGGGGCATTGGCTGGTCATCTAACGCCAGACCACGCTCCAGCAAGCCTTTCTCCAACTCTAGTGCCGACCTCAAATCGTCCTCATCCTGCACCCTCGTCAGGATAAATTTGACGTCCGCTTCGAGCCGGCCAAAGTCCCGCAGCGTGTGCCCCCTATCCAGGGACACCTGCGCCCCCACCCGCCCCGCCTCCTTAGTGCGAGCCTGCGACAGACCGTTGCCGGTGTGGGAAAAGTCTATGAACCAAACGTGCTCTTGGC
>CAYNVC010000115.1:0-7728 GCA_964400615.1 uncultured Anaerolineales bacterium
CTCTCCCAGCCAAATGGAATGATACCGGCCCCTCGTCACCCGTCGCGCCTCCAACTATCCTCTTCCATACCTCACCGGGCGCGTCGAGTTCTACGCACTCGAGCTCGAGGTCACGCCGGACGTGCTGATTCCCCGCCCCGAGACCGAGACACTGATAGACCTGGCGCTGGCACGCCGCCCGGCGACCGTCATAGATGTCGGCACCGGATCGGGCTGTATCGCAGTCGCCCTGGCGGTGCACCTGCCACGAGTCACCATCTGCGCGATTGACGTTTCTCCGGCGGCGCTGGCCGTGGCGCAGCGGAACGTGGAACGGCACGGGGTCGCTGACCGGGTGCGGCTGATGGTGGGCGACCTGCTCAACCCGCGCCCCAGCCCGGTTGACTTGCTCGTCTCCAATCCACCCTACATCCCCTCCGGCGACTATGGTTCACTGCCCCCTTCGATACGCGACCACGAGCCGCGCATGGCGCTCGACGGCGGCGCGGACGGCCTGGCGCTCATCAGCCAACTGCTGGCCCAGGCCCCGGCGGCATTGAGACCAGGCGGGGGGATATTGATCGAGATCGGCGCGGAGCAGGGAGAGGCGGCGGCAGCCCTGGCGCGTACATTCTTCCCCCAGGCCGTGGTGCGCGTCCACCCCGATCTGGCCGGGCGCGACCGGGTGCTGGAGGTGCAAACGTGATCAGTCTGCTGGCGCTCGACCTGGACGGGACGTTGCTGGACGACAACCAGGCCATTTCTGGCCGGGTGCGGCGCACCATCGCCGCCGCTCAGGAGCGCGACGTACTGGTCACTCTGGCTACCGGGCGCATGTTCGATGTCACACTCACACACGCTCTCGATTTGGGTATCACCGCGCCGCTCATCTGCTACCAGGGAGGGTTGATCCAGGCCCCGGACTCGGAAACGCCGCTCTATCGGGCGACGATGGACACGGCGCTGGTGCGCCAGGTACTCGAGTGGCGGGCACAGCACGGCTGGCACGTCGTACTCTACGCAGATAGAGACGTCTTTGTCGCCGAGCGACACTACCCGGAGAGCTTTTACCGCGCTATGCTGGGCGAGCGGTTGGTCTGGGTGGACGATCTATCGTCCGTGCTCGAACAGCACGAACCACTCAAGTTCCTCGTCGTGGCCGAACCGGCTGCGGCCGATCTGATCGAGGTAGAGATGCAGCGTCGTTTCGCGGGTCGGATGGAGGTGGTGCGTTCCCACGCCATGTTCGTCGAGGGGAACCCGCTGGGGGTCTCGAAAGGGGACGCGCTGCGCCGGCTGGCCGGGCACCTGGGCATACCACAGGCGCAGGTGATGGCAATCGGCGACCAGGACAACGACGCTCCAATGCTCGCCTGGGCCGGGGTGGGCGTGGCGATGGGCAACGGGAGCCGCGCCTCCCGGGCCGTCGCCGACTGGATCGCGCCGCCGCTGGCGGAAGACGGCGCAGCGGTGGCTATCGAGCGGTTCGTGCTCGGCCCCGATGGCGAGGAGTGAGCGTGCTCACCTGCGAACAGCGCCCGGTCAACGATTTCGTCAACGCAACAGGCGACTCAACAGCTCTACGTATCGAGTCTGCCAGGGCTGGCCATTGAAAGTGGGATACATCCACAGCACACCCCACAGGTGCATCATCACACTGACGACGATGAGCATCTTGCCCCACCGGCGCAATTTGCCGTCTGCTCCCAGCGCGAGCAATAATATCCCCAACGGCAACCAGTCCAGCGCAAAGCGGTAGCCAAACTGGTAAGAGCCGGTGTTAAAGTAGAGCAGCGAGGGCAGCGACACCAGCGCGACCGAGAGCCACAGTCCCAGGGAAAGAGCGAGTTTCGGAAAAAGCCGGGAGGTTCTTGGAACGAGCGTGAACAGCACCGGGCAGGTGAAAAGCAGCCCCATCCCCCACGGGTCAGGCGCGAGGCGCAGAGGTGAAAACGAGACGAGCGGGGGCCGGATCAGCAACGTGTACAGATTTTCCGGTAAAAAGTGGAGGCTGAACTGCCCCCAGGCCGTCTGGCGGGCCAACAGCGCGGCGGGGCTGTCCATCCAGCGATAGCCAAACTCGAGCGGGCTGCCAAAGCGTGCCCAGTTATAGGCCGCCTGCCCCACCAGCGCCGGGGCCATCCCCAGCGTGAGCAAAAGCAGAAAGCGCCCCCCTTCCCATAGACGTGGTTTCCATGCCGCGCCATCCCGCATCTTGCGCCAGCCCAATGCCAGGGTGAGGGGAAATGCCAGTAGCACGGGCGGGCGGGCCAGAAAACCCAACCCCAGCCACAGCCCACTCCAAAAGGGCCGGTTCCGCCCCAGCGCTTCCAGCGCGTAGAGGCACAGGCAGGCGACCGCAACCACGTGGGCCGTGTACCAGACCGATCCCAGCGCCGCGCAGTACCACAACGGCGTCCCCAACCCCAGCAGCAACGCCAGCCAGACCTCGAACCTCCCATCCCAGCGCCCCAGCCGCCTCAGCACGGTATAGAACAGAGCGACGTCCACCGCGCCCACCACGACGCTAAATGCGACATCGGATACCGCCAGACCGCGCAGCGCGACCAGCGGCAGCATCAACAGCGCCGGCAGCGGCGGAAACGAGACGTACCAACTGCCCGCGTAGCTGGTCAAATCGTATGGTGGGGCTGGGACGTGGATCAGGTCGAGGTGACCGTGGAGGAAAGAGTCGGCCAGGTAGACGAAATGAGGGGCCAGCGAGTGCCGCCCCAGAGACGCCCCGGCGGTGAGGCCGTAGACGACGAGAAAAATAATAAACAGGCGCAAGGGAATGGCACGCCACAAACGGCGTAGCAGCGTCATCATAGAGTGGGCTGTCCGGGGACACGGAAAACGCGGATTGATCGAGCCGGGCCGGCGCAAATCGGCGTTAACCTGCGTCCTGGCTACAAGTTTGCAATTTGCCCCACAGGCTAATCGGGTAAACTATCCAGCACCCGCCGGGGCCACAAGATGTGATAGTAAAAGCCGTTCATGCACACGTGATCCACCGGTTGATAATTCTGCCCAATGGCATCCAGCACCGGCTGGGGATAGAACTGGGCGCGGAAGATGACCAGCCCAAACTCTTGCCGGTTGATGCGGTTGACCAACTCGGTCGTATCGAGCAAGTCGTTGTTGTAGAGGTTGAGGAGTTGGGTGGGATTAGTCACCACCGGCTCATCTGATAACAGGCTAAACATCGCCTCTTCGCTAAAAGCAGGCCCGTCAGCGGTGCGGACGTAGGCAAGAATTTTATCGCCGGCCACATAGTCGTCCGGGGTGAGCAGGTGGCCCAACTGCGTGTAGCCCATCGAATCGTGATACTGGAACGTGGCGCAATCTCCCTGGATCAGCTCCTCGTCCACGCCCAGCACGTGGGCCAGCGGGCCAAAGACGGGGCCGGAGGTGGGCAGGTGAAGCGTGCGCGGGGCCTGGAGCAGGTAGAGCAGGGAAATGACCAATGTCCAATGAGCAACGTTCAACGTCCGGCGGCGGAGGCGAGCCAGGGCCAGGCCGGAGACGAGGCAGGCGGCGGCGACTCCGGTGGTAAAGTAACCAAACCCCGCCCCCCACTTGCCGCTCAACGCACCGGCCCCCAATGAGAATAGAAACCACAGCGAGTAGACCGAGAGTCTGGCCCAAAACAACTCATAGATCAGGTAGCCCGCCGCCAGCAGGATAAAGACGGCGTGCAGGCGGAACCACTGTCCAAAGAGAAAAATGGTTTGCCGGTAGTCGAACTGGTTGACGTTGGCCTGGATGGTGTTGATCCACCACTGTCCCCCCGTGGCGACGTTCAGCAGCCAGAAAATGGCCCCGGCGACGATGGCGAGCGCGGCCCCGGCGACGAGCGCCTTTTTGATGTCGCGCAGGAAAACGTAGAACAGGGCGGCTGCGGCAGTGAACACGGCCATCTGCTTGGTGTATCCGGCGCAGAGCAGCATCAACAGCCCCAGGATGAGGTTGCGCCTGCCGTGCCGGGGGTGCTCGAACCCGGCGATGAACGCGACTGCCAGCGTCTCGAACATTACCATCGTCATGTGCATCCGGCACAGGGGGCCGATCTGATAGACATAGTTGGAGGCCAGGTAGGCCAGCCCAGAGATGAGCGGGATGAACCAGCCTCTGCCCTGACGCCGCACGACGGCGAAAATAGCCCCCCCGGTGAAGAGCGTGGCTACAAAAGAGACCAGCCGCCCGGCGACGAGGTGCGGGCCAAAAAGCGGCAGCAATGGGACGATGAGCAGATGAAAGAGAGGCGGGTAGTTGGAAGCGTAGAAAGGATAGGTGGAATTATCCTGGTAGGGCCATTCTCCGTGACTGTACAGGACGGCGTCGTATAACTCAAATCCCTCCCCCTGGTCATAGTCAAAGGGCCAGCGGAAAAGATCGGCCGCGTAGACGGTATAGATGGCCGCATAGCCCAGGTAGACCAGGATAGTGACGAGCGCCAGGGCGATGCCAATTGACTTGAGTGTACGGGATGAGGTCATTGTGATTGGTCAGGCCGGGCGATTTCCCAGGCGAATCAGGACAAAACCCACCCCGATGTCAACGAGGCAGAGCCAGGCGATTATGCGCTGCAAAGGGCCGAAACCGCCCCATTGGCCGGCGCCGACCACATCCACGCCGACCGTGGCCCCAATCACCAGCAGGCCGAGCGCGACGGCGGCAAAACCGAGTTGGCGTTTTGTGACCATAGCTGATTTCAATCCAATTCCGGCACTTTCAACGCTGTGTCCACCAGCGGAGACGGTGCGTCGTTCTTCTTGCATACCTTGTTCAAAACCTTGCTGGCGGCCTTGACCATCTTAGCTTCTCTTCCAACCAATCTTCGATGAAACTTGCTTCTCGCAACACTCTACCTCCTCACGAAAAAGCCGCCACAGGAATTCCTTGTCAAAGTAACGCGCTCCAATCGTCACTGCGCATGCCAGTAAATTGGCCCGCTTTTGTGAATCTTGCTCCGAATTGCCAGTAGAGGCACCAACTCTAGCCTGCGCCCCGCTGCAATCTCGTCGGCGTACTCCCACAGTTTGACAACCGCGTACTGCAAGTTTGCCCTCCCACGTGTTGGCGTGCCCAGCCTCTTTACGGCGACCTCCGCCAGGATCGAGTTGATTATAACACAGTGATACAGGGGTGCAACTCCCGAACCGCCAGGTACGTATTGGATGACAGGAATAAAGAAGCAGGAGACAGGAAGCAAGAGGCAGGAAGCAAGGAGCAGGAAGCAGGAGGCAAGAGGCAGGAGGCAGGAGGCAGGACTGGGGAACAACTGGAGGTAAAAGTATAATGCGCAGACGCGACCCATTTATGGCACTGTTGCTCGAAATAGTGGGAGGATTTTTTGGCTTTCTGGGAATCGGCTGGATTTATGCCGGGCAGCCGGCAGTGGGTATCCTGTTGTTGGTCGGCTACTGGCTGTTGGATTGGATGATTGGCCTGGCGTTGACTGCCGTCACGCTCGGCGCGTGGTGTTGCGTCTGGCCGGCGCAGAACCTGGTCTTTGCCGCTATCTCTGGCTATCTGGCCTACCGCTGGCTAGAGCAAAACGCCAGTCCTTGATCTGAGGCCAGCGCGGGGCAGGTCTCTCACCCACTGGCCTGCGCTTTGTCTTCGTCCGCCGACACGACACACCGGAAACCGAGGTTGTTGTAGAACAAAAAGTCCCCGTCCAGGCGGGCGGTACAGCGTGCCCGATCCAGGTCGTTCCGCCAGGAGCCACCGCGCAGTACCCGCCACCCTTCCGCCCCCCGGCACTCGCGGCCATCGTCGGCGTCGTATGGGTAGGGACGAAACAGGCTGCTGGTATATTCCCACACATTGCCCACCATATCCCCGACTCCATCGGGGCTGTCGCCTGCGGGCGAGTATTGGCCCACGGGAACCGTCCCGTGCACCCCGCTTTCCCTGGTGTTGCAACGCCCGTGGACGAACTCGTTGCCCCACGGCCAGCGGCGGCCATCCACACCACGCGCCGCCCGTTCCCACTCCGCCTCAGTGGGCAGCCGTTTACCGGCCCAGGAGGCATAAGCCTGCGCGTCCTCCCAACTGACGAGCACCACCGGATGTTTTTCCTTCCCCTCTGGCGGAGTGCGCTTTTCCGGATCCCAGTTGTACCCCTTGGTCTGCACCCATTCCACGTCGTAGCATGGCACCGGGTGTCCGGTAGCGTCCACGAACTGTTTGTATTCCTCATTCGTCACCGGATAGCGGTCTATGTAGAAAGCATCCACGTGAACAGTGTGGGCCGGTCTCTCGTTATCCAGGTTCTCGTCACTCCCCATCAGAAAATCACCGCCTGGGATATAGACCATCTCTTTGCCGTCTTTTTCCCAGGTGATGGTTGGGGCCGGTTTTTCACTCGCTTTTTCGTTCATCGTCAACCTCGTTTCGATACCTTGTTCTGCGCTGCCGATACAGGCTCCACGTCATAGTTCAAGACACACCCGCCCAACCAGAGATGATCGCCTGGGTTCAACACACTCAACTCGCCCAGCCGCAACCGCTCGCCGTTGAGTTTGGTTCCACTGCTGCTGCCCAAATCTTCCACGTAATGGCGGCCTTTGTGAATGACGAGCCTGGCGTGGCGGCGGGCGACGGCCTGAGCGGCTTCCCCCTCCTGGCTCAAATCAATGTCGGGGACAAAGCCCAGGCTATCGTCGCTCCGTCCAATGATGCCCTTGCCCCAGGCTGGAAGGATGAGCCTGTGCCCGGTAAAGGCAACCCGAAAGTAGGCTTGAGGGGGAGTGGTCTGGGGGGAATCCGGCATATCTGGCAGAGGGACGTAGGTGAACCTGCAATATCCTATAGTCACCCGGTCGCCCGGCTTGAGGCGTACTTTTTGACCGATTCCGAGTTTCTTGCCGTTCACCCGAGTGCCGTTGGTGCTGCCCAGGTCTTCGATCTCGTGCCGTCCGTTGCGCCCGGTGATGCGGGCGTGACGGCGCGAGATGACTCGCTCCTCCCCATCGTTGTAACTCAGGTCAACGTCGGGCGTCACGTTGATTGCCGGGTCAAAGCGGCCCAGCACGAGCGTGCCATCATCCGGTAAAGCAACCCGGTATCGCTCCCCGCGCAGGGCGAGACAATAACGAGAGGGAGGCAAACGCTTTTCCCGGCTCTCGATCCGAGGCGCAGGCACAGGCGTTCTTCTGATTGGTTCCCGGGTTGGCACAGGCTCTATTGGGAGAGCGTGAGGAACAGTTTTTTCGCTTTCCTGGGCAGCTTTAGGCTCCCCCTTTTTCTTCAGTCGCTGTTGTAGGGCAGATGGACGAGAAATTCTCGACCTGCGTTCCATCCGCTCCAACAAGCAATCCGCTTGCAGCAAACCCCACAGATCCTCCGTGTCCGTCCCCGATTCAAAGGCACGATGCATCATCAGCTTGACGCTGGATGACGTGGTGCTCTCCTCAATACAGCGTGCACGTATCTTTTTGGGACACTCGCGACAGTTGGGCATTGAAAGTTGCCTTACCAGTTTGAACGTCAAAGATAAAAGACAAACGTCTTTCCTCTACCAGTACCCCCCACCCTTCACGATATAGACAATCACCCTGGTAATTATACCACAAAACGGGATGATGCAATATTTTTGCCAAGCCACACCGGCCTGGAAGAGCCGGTGCTGGCAACCTGGAAGAGCCGGTGCTGGATACGTCGCGCACAAAAGGCCAGCGCCGCCCGTTCACGGCGGCGCGGGGCATACGAATACCCGCCAACTCGTTTGAAACACACCCC